>NZ_JBRREI010000005.1:0-130597 GCF_056760195.1 Stenotrophomonas sp. STEN020 | reverse complement strand
GCCATGCTCGGCAAGTGGCATTACCGGTAGAGCCTCTGCCGAGCATGGCTCGGCACTACGCTCGAAGCCCCTCTCCCGTTTACGGGAGAGGGGTTGGGGTGAGGGCAGCTTTTCGCTGGTAAAGCCTCTGCCGAGCATGGCTCGGCACTACAGGTGCATTCCTCGCCTTAACCCCACTCCCCATCCCCAACCGTTCCTATCCCCGTACGCCGCATCACGCGGCCCGCATGGGAGCAGCAATCATGGCTAGCGCAAAGGGTTTAAACCGGGCGGCAGTTCGCAACATGGCATTGGCTGCGGCAATAACGTTGTTGATCGGCCTGCCGGTAGCCGCTGCGGTCCGCCATACCCCGTTCCCGGTGACGGACAACACCGGCGACCTCAAGGCGCCGGCCACACAGCGCACCCGCCAGACCCAGCCCAACTTCCGTGCGCCGAACGGTACGGTCTGCAGCGATACGCCGGTACTGCGCGAGGTTGCTGATCCCAGCCCGAGGCCGCAGCAGCACGACATCGCTGCGGGCGAGACACGTCTGCGTAGGGGTGACAGCTACAGGGCATCCACCAAGATGATGGCGCCGCCGTCACCAGCAGCACCGCCGGCCCCACCGCCGTTGGCAGTCCGTGCCGAGGCCGCTGCCGATGCCAGTTATGCGGCAGCGGAAATGCCGATGGCTTCGATCACCACCACTGGCAACATGCGCCAGCAACAGGTACCCGTCACTGCCGGCGTGGTCGATGACAATGCCGACTTCACTGCGTTCCAGCAGTTCCTGCAGCGCCATGAAGAAGCCAACAATCTTGGCCGCGATGTCAACGTGCGCCAGCGCCTGCAGGTGGTCGATGCGCAGGGCCGGCCGGTGCCGGACGCGGAAGTGGCGGTGACCGCCCGCAACGGCGCGCGGATGTGGGCGCGTACCGATGCTGGTGGTCAGGTCTGGGTACACCCCAATGCCTTTGACGACCGCGATTCAGCCAGCTACCAGGTACAGGTGCGGCGCGCCGGCAAGACCGTGACCTCGACCCTGCAGCGCGGGCAGAAGAATGCCGTGCAGGTGGTGGTGGCCGATGCGCCGCTGCCGGCGCGCGCCAAGCTCGACCTGGTGTTCATGGTCGATGCCACCGGTTCGATGGCCGATGAAATCGACAAGCTGCGCGACTCGCTGCAGGGCATCGTGCGCGACATCGCCCAGCTGCCGTCCAACCCGGACATCTGCCTGGGACTGGTGACCTACCGCGACCGCGGCGACGAATACTTTGTGCGTGGCTGGGACCTGAGCGACAACGTTGCTGGCTTCCAGAAAGTGCTGAATGGCGTGCAGGCCAATGGTGGCGGCGATTACCCGGAAGCAATGAACGAGGCCTTCGACCATGCGGTGCAGGCGATGAACTGGCGCGGTGCCTCGACCACTCGCCTGCTGGTGTCACTGGCCGATGCGCCGCCGCACATGGATTACCCGCAGCCGCGTTACGAGCAGACCATGCTGGCGGCGCTGGGCAAGGGCATCAAGGTATTGAGCGTGGCGGCATCCGGCCAGGACACCACCGGTGAGATCGCGCAGCGGCAGATCGCGCAGTACACCGGCGGGCGTTTCATCTTCCTTACCTATAAGGATGCCCGTGATCCTTCCAGCGGCCCCGGCAGCGAGACTGTGCACGAAGTTGAAAACTATTCGGTCGATACCTTGGACAAGCTGGTGGTGAAGCTGGTGCGCGAGGAGCTGGCGCAGTTGCCGAAGGGATGAGCTTCTGCCCCCTCCCTTTGCCGCAGGCAAGGGGAGGGTTGGGGAGGGGTAAGCTTTGGGGTCGTTCGTCCATTGCCAGCTTCGCGGCGCACGCCGCTCCTACAAAGCCAAGCCCTGTAGTGGGGGGGGGGGGGGGGGGGGGGGGGGGGGGTGGGGGGGGGGGGGCGGCCGCGCGGGGGGCGCGGGGGCGCCCCCCGAGTGTGGGTGGGGGCTCTAGCTGTTTGTGTCGGTCCCGAGCTGGTCGCGGCACTACCAAAAGCGGGTTTTACCTCGCTGGCAGCGGGATGCTGTTGTCCTGGCCGTGCTCGCGCGCCGCCATCGTCGCGCCATCTCCGTTCACACGCATCATCTGCAGCGGCTGGCCATCAAGACGGAACTCCAATGCCGACTGCAAGCGGTCCAGTGCCTGTACCTGCGTGCACAACGACCGCGCGTGCTGCTCCAGGGCGGCAGCGCGCCCTTCCAGGCGCTGCTCAAGTTCGGCATCTAGTTTGTCTGCGCGCGCATCCAGTTTGTCCTCGCCACCGGTAAATACCGCCCATAGCATGCTGCGCGCGATGGAGCCGCTCAGGCTTTCGGCAGCATCCTGCACCCGGGTTTCGAACCCTTCATTGAACAATTCCTGCTCCCAGCGGCCGCGGCCGATTGTCTGCTCGACAAAGCGTTCGGCCTCCTTGCGCAACTTGCGGACCTTGCGCGAGTTGGCGTTGCCGGTCAGGCCTTCGTAAACCGAGTCCAGTGTGTCGAAGCTGATGCCAACCGACTCGTTGGCGATGCCGGTGACCGCCGGCATCAGCTGGCGCACGCCGTTCTCCAGTGCGCGCAGGCGTTGTGCATCGGCGGGCGATACCGTCTGCATGCGGTTGTCTATGCTCAGCTGGCCGTCGTGGAACACGATCTCGCGCATCGGCAGCGTATCGCGGCGCAGCCAGATGCCGCCGCCGTCGACCAGCACGTCGTAGTCGGTGGACACGCCGCATTGATCGGCGGAAAGCTCCGGCGCCTTGACCGGTGCGGCCATGGCCGCCAGCGGTAGCAGCAGGGCCAACGAAGTGGCGATGGGCGGCAGGCGCATGGCGGGGAGCTCGTGGCGGGAGGGTGCGGCCAGCTTGGCGGTTCGCGGCAAGGGCGGCGCCGGCCGGAAGTCATACCCGTAAATTTCATCAGAAATTTACGTAATCAAGACAGGTGGTTTCCCTACAAAAAAACTCTGCAAAAGGCTTGACTGCGCACTCCGTTCCAGCAGGTTGCAGTGTCCGGCCGGGGCGGCAGACAGTCCAAGCCTTGTGCCGCAAGGCTTGGCAAAGAAATACTAGATTTGGTGTTGACCCTGTCATACACCCCCACTATCTTGTGCTCCGTCGGTTCTGGCGGGATTTTTCCGTCGGATTAATAGGGAAGCTGGTGATGCCTTCAAGGCTAGTCCGGCACTGCCCCGCAGCGGTAATTGGGAACGACCCCGCCAACAGCACTGAGGCAAACGCCTTGGGAAGCGGCGGAGTAGGAGAAGGCCCCCGCCTTCCTGCCCATGAGTCCGAAGACCTGCCGACAGCCACGCGATGCACACCGCGTGGTGCCGGCTGCGGTGTCTTCGAGGGGAAGACGGCTGGTGACGTGGTGCTGTGGCTGCTGCCGACTCTTGGTCGTGCGCTGTCGCGGCTGCTGCGACGCCGTCCTTCCATGCTCGCGGTTCCGTACCGGCTCTGCTTCCTGCGCGGGCAGGAGCTGCGTGCATAACGTTTGCAAGGACACCATCGTCGTGACTGCCACTCATACTGACGTCGCTCCGGCTGAAGCCGGTTTTGAACTGACCCCGCCGCCGACCGCCACCGCCATGAGCGTGACCAAGCGCAATGGCAGCACCGAGCCGGTAGACCTCAACAAGATTGTCCGCGCCATCCAGCGTTGCTGCGAAGGCCTGCACGCGGTGGACCCGATGCGGGTGGCCACGCGCACCATCTCCGGCCTGTACAACGGCGCCAGCACCCAGGAACTGGATGAGCTGTCGATCCGTACCGCCGCCCTGCTGATCGGTGAAGAGCCCGAGTACGGCCGCCTGGCCGCGCGCCTGCTGGCCAACTTCATCGGCAAGGAAGTCTCCGGCCAGGAAATCCATGCGTTCTCGCAGTCGGTTGGCCGTGGCCACGAAGTCGGCCTGATCAACGATCGCCTGCTCAACTTCGTGCAGGTGAACGCACGCAAGCTCAACGATGCGATCGATCCGGGCTACGACCTGAACTTCGATTACTTCGGCCTGCGCACCATGTATGACCGCTACCTGCTGCGGCATCCGCATTCGCGCAAGGTCATCGAGACCCCGCAGCAGTTCTTCCTGCGCATTGCCAGCGCGCTGAGCGAGGACGTGCCCGAAGCCCTGGCGCTGTACCAGCGCCTGGGCAGCCTGGATTACCTGCCGTCCAGCCCGACCCTGTTCAATGCCGGCACCAGCCACGAGCAGCTGTCCTCGTGCTTCCTGCTGGACTCGCCGCAGGATTCGCTGGAATCCATTTACGACCGCTATGCCGATATCGCCCAGCTGTCCAAGTTCAGCGGCGGCATCGGTGTCAGCTATACCCGCGTGCGTTCGCGCGGCTCGCTGATCAAGTCGACCAACGGTCACTCCAATGGCATCGTGCCGTGGCTGAAGACGCTGGATTCCTCGGTGGCTGCGGTCAACCAGGGCGGCAAGCGCAAGGGCGCGGCCTGCGTGTATCTGGAAACCTGGCATGCCGACATCGAGGACTTCCTCGAACTGCGCGACAACGCCGGTGACGACTCGCGCCGTACCCACAACCTCAACCTGGCCAACTGGGTGCCGGACCTGTTCATGCAGCGCGTCGAAGCCGACCAGGAATGGTCGCTGTTCGATCCGCGCGTGGTGCCGGAGCTGACCGACCTGTTCGGCCCGGCCTTCGAGCAGGCCTATGTGCAGGCGGAAACCCAGGGCAAGGCGCGCAAGACGGTGTCGGCACGCAAGCTGTACTCGCGGATGATGCGCACCCTGGCCGAGACCGGTAACGGTTGGATGACGTTCAAGGACAAGTGCAACCTGGCCAGCAACCAGACCCTGCGCGCCGGCAACGTGATCCATCTGTCCAACCTGTGCACCGAGATCCTGGAGATCACCTCCAACGACGAGACCGCGGTCTGCAACCTGGGCTCGATCAACCTCGGCAACCACCTCGACGCGCATGGCGATTTCGATTTCGAGAAGCTGGCCGAGACCGTGCGTCTGGCCGTGCGCCAGCTTGACCGCGTCATCGACCTGAACTTCTACCCGATCGAAACCGCACGCCGCGGCAACCTACGCTGGCGCCCGGTCGGCCTGGGCTGCATGGGCCTGCAGGACGTGTTCTTCCGCAAGCGCATGGCATTCGACTCTGCCGAAGCACGCGCGCTGTCGACCAAGATCGCCGAAGCCATCTATTTCCACGCGCTGGAAGTGTCCTGCGAACTGGCCCAGGAACGCGGCAAGCACCCCTCGTTCAACGACACCCGCGCTGCCCACGGCGAGCTGCAGTTCGATGCGTGGAACGTGGTGCCGGACGACGTCGAGCGTTGGGATGCACTGCGTGAGCGCATCAAGCAGCACGGCCTGCGCAACTCGCTGATCATCGCGATCGCGCCGACCGCGACCATCGCCTCGATCGCCGGTTGCTATGAGTGCGTCGAGCCGCAGGTGTCCAACCTGTTCAAGCGCGAGACCCTGTCGGGCGACTTCCTGCAGATCAACCGCCATCTGGTGGCCGAGCTGAAGCAACTGGGCCTGTGGACGCCGGAAGTGCGCGATGCGATCAAGCTGGCCGACGGTTCCATCCAGAGCCTGCCGCAGATCCCGGAAACCCTGCGCCACATCTACCGCACTGCATGGGAACTGCCGATGCGTTCGCTGATCGACATGGCCGCCGCACGCGGTGCCTATATCGACCAGTCCGCCTCGCTCAACCTGTTCATGGAAAGCCCGAACATCGGCGCGATGTCGTCCATGTACATGTACGCCTGGAAGCAGGGCATCAAGACCACGTATTACCTGCGTTCGCGTCCGGCCACCAAGATCGCCAAGACCACGGTCAGCAGCTACACCCCGGTGGAAGCCGTGGCCTGCTCACTGGAAAACCCGGAAGCCTGCGAAGCCTGCCAGTAAGCACTGCATAAGCCCCTCTCCCGCCCGCGGGAGAGGGGTTGGGGTGAGGGCGCTCTGAAAGCAAGCAGACCCAAACCTTCAACAACCAACCCTCATCCGCCCCTTCGGGGCATCCCCGCCTTCGCGGGGACAGGCTCTTCTCCCGCAGGGAGAAGGGAAAGGAGAAACCCCCATGTCCAATGAATCCCGTCAAATGCTGCTCGATCCCGGCTTCGAGCTGACCCTGCGTCCGATGCGTTACCCGGACTTCTACGAGATGTACCGCAACGCCATCAAGAACACCTGGACGGTGGAGGAGATCAATTTCCAGATCGACATCACCGACCTGCACCAGAAGATGTCGCCGGCCGACCAGCACCTGATCCATCGCCTGGTCGCGTTCTTCGCCACCGGCGACTCGATCGTGTCGAACAACCTGGTGCTGAACCTGTACCAGCACCTCAACGCACCGGAAGCGCGCATGTACCTGTCGCGCCAGCTGTATGAAGAAGCGCTGCACGTGCAGTTCTACCTGACCCTGCTGGACAACTACCTGCCGGATCCGGAAGAGCGCTTCAAGGCCTTCGCCGCGGTCGAGAACATCGACTCGATCAAGAAGAAGGCGGCGTTCTGCTTCAAGTGGATCGATGCGCTGCAGGAAACCAAGCGCCTGGAAACCCGCGACGACCGCCGCCAGTTCCTGCTCAACCAGATCTGCTTCGCTGCCTGCATCGAAGGCCTGTTCTTCTTTGCCGCGTTTGCCTACGTGTATTACTTCCGTTCGCGTGGCCTGCTGCCGGGCCTGGCGTCGGGCACCAACTGGGTGTTCCGCGACGAGAGCTGCCACATGGAGTTCGCGTTCGAGTGCGTGCGCAAGATCCGCGCTGAAGAACCCGATCTGTTCGACGCGAAGATGGAGCAGGAGGTCTACCAGATGCTGGAAGAGGCCATCGAGTGCGAAGTGCAGTTCGCCGAGGACGTGCTGTCCGGTGGCGTCGCAGGTATCTCCACCCGCGACATGCGCGAGTACCTGCAGCACTGCGCCGACAACCATTTCCTGAAGCTGGGCATGGCCAAGAAGTACAACGTGCGTAACCCGCTGCCGTTCATGGAATTGCAGGACGTGCAGGAACTGACCAACTTCTTCGAGCGCCGCGCCTCCGCCTACCAGGTGGGCGTGCAGGGTGAAGTGGCGTTTGATATGGCGTTCTGATCGACTCCCTCCCTTGCGCGAAGCGCAGGGGAGGGGTGCTTGTCTCCCTCCCTTTCACCGCAGGTGAAGGGGAGGGTTGGGGAGGGGTACTTCGGGCTCTACACGTAGCGCCCGATTGCAGTTTTTTGCGGAAACCACCGGCAACAGCAACAGCAAAGGCACCCCTCCCCAGCCCTCCCCTCGGCTGCGCCGAAGGGAGGGGGCAGAGCACTCACCGGCTGCACAGCTTCGCGGGCGTATCATCGGCGCCAACTTACAGGTGATGCCTCCATGACCCCCATCGTCGAAACCAATCCGCCGGTCGAAGTCCGCATGGCGGAAATCGTATTCCCCAACCACACCAACCATATGGGCACGCTGTTCGGCGGCCAGGCACTGGCGTGGATGGACAAGGCGGCCTTTCTTGCCGCTGCCCGTTATTCGCGTTGCACCGTGGTCACCGCACGCTCGGACCAGGTCGATTTCAAGCTGCCGATCCGTATCGGGCAAATGGTGGAAACCATCGGCCGGGTGGTCAAGGTTGGCCGCAGCTCGATGCATGTGGAAGTCGAGCTGATTGCCGAAGACCTGCACAACGGCGCACGAGAGCTCTGCACCAAAGGCACCTTCGTGATGATCGCGCTGGATGGCGAAGGTCATCCGACCACCGTGCCGGCGCTGCCGACGCAGGCCTGAGCCGTACGGCGATGACCACTTCACCGGCACAGGCTGGGCGCTTATCACCGGCAGTCATTACCGAGCTGCCGCAGTTCATTGCCGGTCACCGGCGTCTGTTTGTAGTCACCGGCGCCGGCTGCAGCACCGATTCCGGTATTCCCGACTACCGCGACAGCGATGGCCAATGGAAGCGCACGCCGCCGGTGACCTATCAGGCGTTCATGGGCGAGGAGGCAACGCGCAAGCGCTACTGGGCGCGCAGCCTGCTGGGCTGGCCGCGCTTCGGCCGCGCACTGCCCAATGGCACGCACCATGCGCTGGCGGCGTTGGAAGCCGATGGTCGCATCGAGCTGCTGTTGACCCAGAACGTGGACTGTCTGCATCAGGCTGCCGGCAGCCAGACTGTGATCGACCTGCATGGCCGTCTGGATCAGGTGCGCTGCATGGGTTGCGAAGCACGCAGCCCGCGTGAGCTGCTGCAACAACGCCTGCTGCGCGCCAACCCCGGCTGGGACGTGCTGGAAGCGGGCATCGCGCCCGATGGTGACGCCGATCTGGAAGCCGACTTCTCCGCGTTCAGCGTGCCTGCCTGCGACGCATGTGGCGGCGTGTTGAAGCCGGATGTAGTGTTCTTCGGCGAGAACGTGCCGCGCGATCGTGTCGCTGCCGTGCATGAGCACCTGCAGCGTTCCGACGCGGTACTGGTGCTGGGTTCGTCGCTGATGGTGTATTCGGGTTTCCGTTTCGTCGATGCTGCTGCCAAGGCCGGTTTGCCGATAGCCGCGGTCAATCTCGGCCGCACTCGTGCCGATCACCTGCTGTCGTTGAAGGTGGAAATGCTCTGCGCCCAGGCACTTGCCTTCCTGTTGGACGGTACCAAGACGCAGTGATCCATCACGCTGGTTGAATCAAGACCGGCTACGGCGTGCAATGAGCGCCCCCACTGTTGATGGACGTCTCCCACGTGAGCACGCTTTTCTCACCGCTGTCGCTAGGTCCGCTGTCTCTTGCCAACCGCATCGTCATCGCGCCGATGTGCCAGTACTCGGCGCAGGATGGGCAGGCCACCGATTGGCATACGATCCACCTGGGCCAGTTGGCGCAGTCCGGCGCCGGCCTGTTGATCATCGAAGCCACTGCGGTCGAGCCACGTGCTCGCATCAGCTGGGCCGATCTCGGGCTCTGGGACGACGCTACTGAAGCTGCCTTGTGCAAGGTGCTGGCCTCGGCACGGCGCTGGTCGAGCATGCCGATCGGCGTGCAGCTGGCGCATGCCGGGCGCAAGGCATCCACTGCGCGCCCTTGGGATGGCGGTGGCGCGATCGCGCCGGAACAGGAGCACGGCTGGCAGGTGCTGGCACCGTCTGCATTGCCGTTCAAGGGCGGTGATCCCATTCCGGAAGCATTGGATGACGCTGGCATCGATGCGGTGGTCGACGACTTTGTTGCTGCCGCCAAGCGCGCGGTGCGGCTCGGTCTGGAGCTGATCGAGCTGCATGCCGCGCATGGTTACCTGCTGCATCAGTTCCTGTCGCCGCATAGCAACCAGCGCGATGATGCTTACGGCGGTTCGTTGGAGAACCGCATGCGCTTGTTGCTGCGTGTATTCGATGCCGTGCGCGCTGTGGTGCCGAGTAGCGTTGCACTGGGCGTACGCATCTCCGCCACCGATTGGGTGGAGGGCGGTTGGGATGTTGCCCAGAGCATCGTGCTGGCCAAGGCGCTGGAGGCACGTGGCAATGATTTCCTGCATGTCTCCAGTGGCGGGCTGGACCCACGCCAGCAGATTCCGGTCGGACCCGGCTACCAGCTGCCGCAGGCGGCGGCGATCAAGGCGGAGATCGGCACGCCGGTGATCGCGGTGGGCCTGATCACCGAGCCTGCGCATGCCGAGGAAATTCTGCTTGAAGGCAAGGCCGATGCGATTGGTATCGCCCGCGGCATTCTGTACGACCCGCGTTGGCCGTGGCATGCAGCGGCAGCGCTGGGTGCGCAGGTGACGGTTGCGCCGCAGTATCTGCGCAGCGAGCCGCATGAGGCGCGCGGTCTATTCAAGCTCGCCGGTCAAGCTTGAACCTGGTGTGGCAGGCTCCAGCGGCACGCAGCCGCTGGAGCTCAGGTGCGGTCATTGGCGGAGCGGCTGGCGGGGCTGACCGTACGCGCAGGCTGAACATGCACGGCTAGCAAACCGTGTCAGCTGCAACTGTTTTTGCCGGGAATCGACTGGAACGGTTACTTTCCACGACCCCGCTGATAAATGTTGTTGGCCATGCGTCCTGATTTCATCCTGACCCTTTCCTGCCCGGACCGCACCGGCATTGTCTATCGCGTGTCCGGCCTGCTGTTCGAAGCCGGCTGCAACATCCTCGATGCGCAGCAGTTTGGTGACGACGAAAGCGGCCGCTTCTTCCTGCGCGTTCACTTCGACATGCACAAGGCCGGTGACGAGCCGGCGGTACGTGCGCGTCTGCAGGGCTTGGGCGAAGAGTTCGCGATGGAATGGGAGCTGCACGATGCGCGCCGCCGCGCGCGCTTGCTGGTGCTGGTCAGCAAGCAAGGCCATTGCCTCAATGACCTGCTGTTCCGCACCCATAGCCGTCAGCTGAAGGTGGATATCGCTGCGGTTGCCTCCAACCACAATGACTTCGCCGGGTTGGCTGGTTCCTACAACGTGCCATTCCATCACCTGCCGGTGGACGCCGATAACCGCGAGCAGCAGGAACAGCAGATCGTCGACCTGGTCGAGCGCGAGCGCATCGATCTGGTGGTGCTGGCGCGTTACATGCAGATACTGTCGCCGCGACTATGCCAGGCGCTGTCCGGTCGTGCGATCAACATCCACCACAGCTTCTTGCCCAGCTTCAAGGGCGCGCAGCCGTACCACCAGGCGCATGCGCGTGGGGTCAAGATCATCGGCGCCACCGCGCACTACGTAACCTCGGATCTGGACGAAGGCCCGATCATCGAGCAGGACGTGGCGCGCGTGGATCATGCGATGACGCCGCGTGACCTGGTGCAGCTGGGCAGTGATACGGAATCGCAGGTGCTTGCGCGTGCGGTGCGTCGCCATGTCGAGCATCGCATCCTGCTCAATGGACATCGCACCGTGGTGTTCCGCTGACCTGAATCAGCCGATATGAATCCCGCATTCGTTCAAGGCGATGCGGGTGGCGGCATCGTTGGCTGCCGATACCGGACGGGTCAGGTCCCAAAGGAAGCGCACGGCAAAACCGCTGATGGCGGCGTCCTGCGCGCTCCACAACACGCAGTAGTCACGTGCCAGTCCGCAGACGTGGACTTCACGGATACCACGCTCATGCAGCCAGCCTGCCAGGCCGGTTGGCGCTCGGGTGGCTTGCGGGCCGATGTTCTCGCGGAACGCGCTATAGGAGTCCACTTCGCGCTGGCTGCCTTTGCGCAGGATCAGGTCGGCATGCTTCCACTCAACGCGTGCATCCAGCGTCGCACCGGCAGTGCCTTGCACGCAGTGGTCCGGCCACAGTGTTTGCGGTTGGCCATGCAGTTCGATGGAGTCGAACGGCTTGCGCCCAGCGTGCTGGCTGGCGAACGAGGCGTGATCGGCCGGATGCCAATCCTGGGTGGCAACCACGGTTTGATAGTGACGCGCATCCAGCAGTGCAGCGATGCCGGGCACGATGGCGTCACCGTGCTGGCAGGGCAGGGCACCGCCGGGCATGAAATCCGGTTGTAGATCGATAACCAGCAGCGCAACGTCTGTTCCGTACATCGACAACTTCCTGACGCGGGGGACGCACAGTTTAAGGCAGTGCCGATCAATGCCACGTAGTGCCGAGCCATGCTCGGCAGGGGCTTTCCCAGCGGACATGTAGGAGCGGCGTAAGCCGCGAAGCAGGCAAGAGCCAAGTCACCCCTCCCCAGCCCTCCCCTTTGCTACGCAAAAGGGAGGGGGCAAAAGCGGTAGTGCCGAGCCATGCTCGGCAGGGGCCTTACCAGTGATCCCCGCCGGAGCCGCGCCAGCTCAATGCGCCGACGAGCGTGAGAACAGGTTGATCACCAGTACTCCGGCGCAGATCAGGCCGATACCGACGATGGCCGCCGCATCTAGCTTCTGCTTGAACACGAACAAGCCGATCAGGGATATCAGCACAATGCCGACACCGGACCAGATCGCATAGGCGATACCGGTAGGGATGATTTTCATCACCAACGCCAGCAACCAGAAGCACACGCTGTAACCGGCCAAGGCACCAACGGTTGGCCACATAGTCGGCTCATGCCATCAGAAGCCTTGAGCAGTGAGGTGGCGAGCACTTCCAGGGCGATGGCACAGGCCAGCAGTGCATAGGCGTTCATGACGGTACTCGAAGAAGTGTTCGCCAATTCTAGCGGCGCAGTTCTTACGTCACCGGACTCTTACGTCACCGATCTAGACTGGGCCTGCCATATCGACCCAGGTCCATATGGCAGGCGCCAAGGCAACAAGCACAAGGAACAGGGAGCAACGAGCCAAAGGGGGCGGGAGTGCTGAAGATTGGGGCTGCGGTGGGCACGCGGGGAGCGTGCCGGCAGGCCGATCTGGTGGCGACCGCGGGCGGGCCATTGTTCGAGTGACGGGTTTGCGCGTTGTCGGGTGTAACTTCCCCGGATGTTTGTGCAGCACACATCGCACCAGTGCCCCGAGTGGTGCCAGACTCCGATCCACGTCCCAACTCAAACAACAGATGGCCCACTACGCGCTGCTCCAGATGTTTTTGTTGTTGATCGTCGCCCATGCAGTGGCCGACTACCCCTTGCAGGGCGAATTTTTGTCACGCGCCAAGAACCGGCATGCGCCGGTGCCCGATGTGCCGTGGTACCAGGCACTGGCTGCGCATGGAGTCATCCATGGTGGCGCGGTGGGCTGGATCACCGGCAGCATCGTGCTTGGGGTGCTGGAAACTCTGAGCCACATGCTGATCGATGATCTCAAGTGCGGTCACCGCATCAGCTACAACGTGGACCAAGTCCTGCACGTGGCCTGCAAGGTACTGTGGCTGGCGTTGTTGTTGCTGATGCCGGATCTGCCCTGATCAACGCCCCGGTGTTTGCCTTGGACAGCCCTGATCCAGTTGGATCGCGGCGGCCTGTCCGAGCTTCCGTGCTGCTGTGATCCGCCCGCTTTGGGCGCCACTTGCAGCCAGACGGCCGCACACAAACCCGGTCGCAAGCTGAAAGCCAGCACCGATATGCCAGCGTGAAGCCGGGACTTGGGCGAAAATAGCCGATCCACGCATCACAAGACCTCGCGCTGCATGCCTTCCCTGCCTCAAAACACCCGCTACGCCGACTCCCTGCGTCTGTCCGTCGCCCCGATGATGGACTGGACCGACAGGCATTGCCGGGTATTCCACCGGCTGCTGGCGCCGGGTGCGCGGCTGTACACCGAGATGGTGCATGCCAATGCGGTGATCCATGGCGACCGCGAGCGCCTGATCGGCTTCAATCCGGTCGAGCAGCCGCTGGCGCTGCAGCTGGGTGGCAGCGATCCGGCTGCCCTAGCGCAGGCCGCGCGTATCGCCGCCGATTGGGGCTATGACGAGGTCAACCTCAACTGTGGCTGTCCGTCGGACCGGGTCCAGGCCGGGCGTTTTGGCGCCTGCCTGATGCGCGAACCTGAATTGGTTGCTGAATGCGTCGCGGCGATGGTGACCGCAGTGGATATCCCGATCACGGTCAAATGCCGCCTGGGTGTGGACGAGGACAAGGACTACGACGTGTTTGCCGGTTTTGTGGACCGGCAGGTACAGGCCGGTGCGGCAATGGTGGTGGTGCACGCCCGTAATGCCTGGCTCAAAGGCCTGTCACCCAAGGAGAACCGCGAGATTCCGCCGCTGCGCTACGAATGGGCCTACCAGCTCAAGCGCGAGCGACCGACGCTGCTGTTGGTGATCAATGGCGGCATCGCCACAGTCGAGGCCGCCCAGCAGCATATGCAGCACCTGGACGGGGTAATGCTCGGCCGGGCTGCGTACCACGACCCTTATGTGTTGCATGCGCTGGACTGTGCCCAGACCGGGCAGCCGCTGCGCGGGCGCGAGGAGCTGCTGGTCGCGATGCGCCCCTATGTGGAAGCGCAGCTGGCCGCCGGTCTGGCCCTGAAACACATCACCCGGCACCTGCTTGGCCTGTTCCATGGGCAGCCGGGTGGGCGTGGCTTCCGTCAGGTGCTCAGCGAGGGCGCACACCGGCCCGGCGCTGATTGGGGCTTGGTCGAACAGGCACTGCAGGTCACCCGTCGGCAGGCAGAACGGGTTGCGTGAAGCGTCTGCTGGGGCGGTTATTCGGTATTTGTCCGGTCAGCTTGCTGAACGAGTGCGTCGAGCCGGGGCCGGGTTCAGATCGGATTCACCCCTAAAAATCAAGAATTTGGCTCAATTTCGTAAGCTCTCCGGAAAATTTTCCCGGTCCGTGGTTTACGAATTTTGAACGTTGCCTCGCCGTCCGCTAGGATCTGTCCCATGCATTCGCTTTCCCGTCGTCGTCTGCTGGTCGCCCTGATTGCCACCTTGGTCGTGGCCGGTCCGGGCGTGGTCGTGGCGTCGGCGCAGCAGCCGCAGCAGTCGCGGGGCGACAACGCCCGTGGTGTTGAGGGTGGTGAGCGCGTTGCCCGTGCCGGCCGCCAGGCGGGTACAGACCGCTCGTTGTCCGACGCCGTGCGGCGCGTGCAACGCGAGACCGGTGGGCGCATTCTTGGTGCCGAGCGCGTGCCGTACGACGGCCGCGACATCAACCGTGTCAAATACATGGATGACCGTGGGCGCGTACGCTACATGGACGACCCTGCGCCTTCACGAGACCACCCGCGCGACCAGCGGGCGGAGCTGCCACCACGCGGCGATAACTCCTGAACAGCGATAGTGGTTGTGGTTTTTGAATACACACGCTGGCCGCCAGGCCGGCCCAAAGTACTAGGGAGAGTTCATGCGTATCCTTCTGGTTGAAGACGAAGCCCCGCTGCGGGAAACCCTTGCGGCACGCCTCAAGCGCGAAGGTTTCGCCGTGGATGCCGCTCAGGATGGCGAAGAAGGCCTGTATATGGGCCGCGAAGTGCCGTTCGACGTGGGCATCATCGATCTGGGCCTGCCCAAGATGTCGGGCATGGAGCTGATCCGCGCGCTGCGTGACGAGGGCAAGAAATTCCCGGTGCTGATCCTGACCGCACGTTCCAGCTGGCAGGACAAGGTCGAGGGCCTGAAGCAGGGCGCTGACGACTATCTGGTCAAGCCGTTCCACGTCGAAGAGCTGTTGGCTCGCGTCAACGCGCTGCTGCGCCGTGCCGCTGGCTGGTCCAAGCCGACCCTGGAATGTGGCCCGGTGGCGTTGGATCTGGCCGCACAGACGGTGAGCGTGGCCGGCAGCAATGTCGACCTGACCAGCTACGAGTACAAGGTGCTGGAGTACCTGATGATGCATGCCGGTGAGTTGGTCTCCAAGGCCGACCTGACCGAGCACATCTACCAGCAGGACTTCGACCGCGACTCCAACGTGCTGGAAGTGTTCATCGGCCGCCTGCGCAAGAAGCTCGATCCGGATGGCGAATTGAAGCCGATCGAAACCGTGCGTGGCCGCGGTTACCGTTTCGCGATTCCGCGCAACGAGGGCTGAGCCCCGTAGGGGCGTAGCGTCATGACGGGCCGTCAGTGGCTATTGAAGCGTTGGCGGCCCCGCTCTTTGCAGGCCCGCCAGCTGCTGGCTGCCTCGGTGGGCCTGGTGGCCTTCCTGGCCTTGGCCGGTTACGCACTGGACGCGGCCTTCGGCCAGACCGCACGTGACAACCTCAGTGAGCGTCTGAAGAACTACGCCACCGCCTATGCCGGTGGCATCGATTTCACCCGTGATGGCTCGCTGTACATCCGCGAACAGCCACCGGATCCGCGTTTTGATTTTCCCGGCAGCGGTCTGTACCTGCAGGTCGTCATGCCCGGCCATGTAGCCAACTCGATGTCGGCCGAAGGGCCCATGCTGCCGGACGTGAGCGAGCGTACGCTCAAGCCGCGTGAGGAAGTGTTCGAAGGCCCATTACCCATCACCCAGATCGACGGCACGCCCGGCGAGGTCTATCGCTATGGCATGGGCCTGGTATGGGGTGGCGATGGCGCACCAGAATCCGAATTTCCGTACACCATCTATGTGCTCGAGGACTCGCGCGCGCTGGGCATGCAGCTGCGCAGCTTCCGAGCGGCGGTGTGGTTCTGGCTGGGTGTTACCGGCCTGAT
The DNA here is from genome assembly GCF_056760195.1 of Stenotrophomonas sp. STEN020. Taxonomy (NCBI): domain Bacteria; kingdom Pseudomonadati; phylum Pseudomonadota; class Gammaproteobacteria; order Lysobacterales; family Lysobacteraceae; genus Stenotrophomonas; species Stenotrophomonas sp. STEN020. Next base: position 114,622 of record NZ_JBRREI010000005.1, on the reverse strand, counting down.
CCTGCTGTTGCTGCAGACGCTGGTGCTGCAGTGGAGCCTGCGTCCGCTCAAGCGCGTGATCAACGAGCTGACCCGCGTGCAGCGCGGCGAACGCGAGCGCATGAGCGAACTGCATCCGCGCGAGTTGGAACCGCTGACTGAAAGCATCAACGCCTTCATCGAAAGCGAGCGCGAAAACCTCGAACGCCAGCGCAACACGCTGGCCGACCTGGCGCATAGCTTGAAGACACCGCTGGCAGTGCTGCGTACCCAACTGGAAAGCGGCAACAGCAGCGATGCCGAGTTGCGCGAAGAAGTAGGCGTGCAGCTGCAGCGCATGAACAACCTGGTGTCCTACCAGCTGGCGCGCGCTGCATCGTCCGGGCACAAGCTGTTCTCGGCACCGGTGCCGATCGAAACCACCGCCGAAGAAATCGTGCGTGGACTGGAAAAGGTCTACGCCGCCAAGGGTGTGTTCTGCGAGTTCGAGGTAACGCCGGGGGTGAACTTCTACGGCGAGCCGGGCGACTTGCAGGAACTGCTGGGCAACCTGCTGGAGAACGCCTTCAAGTGGGCCAACCGCCGCGTGCTGCTGACGGCCAAGCCGATCACCGCAGGCAACGGCAAGCGCGCCGGTCTGGTGCTGGCAGTGGACGATGATGGCCCGGGTATTGCCGAGGACAACATCGCCAAGGTGCTGCAGCGTGGCGTGCGTGGCGATGAGCGCGTGCAGGGCCATGGCATCGGTCTGTCGATCGTGCAGGACCTGATCAAGGCCTATCGCGGTGAACTGCAGGTCAAACGTTCCGAAGAACTGGGCGGTGCCCGTTTCGAAGTGACCTTGCCGCCGGGTATCTGATTCCGGAGGAGGGCTACGGCATCGGCCGGTCGGCTGTCCTCCGCACTGGGTGCGTGAGGAGTCAAAGCCAAAGTCAAAATCAAAGACCAACCCCTCCCCAGCCCTCCCCTACGCACTGCGTGCGCAAGGGAGGGAGCAAGGCATGCGCTCCGCTCCCTCCCTTTGGCGTAGCCAAGGGGAGGGTCGGGGAGGGGTTGGCTTTTGATCTTGCCTCAGCGCTACCGCAGTCCAGCTTCAACCGGCCCATAAAACCGTCGAAGATGCTCCGCCACCGCCGGCATCGTCCGCACCAGCAGTTCCGGCGCGGAGAAGTGGTACTCGCTGACTACCGCAAAAAACTCCTCCGGCGCTTCCGCCGCATATGGATCAATCACGGTCTCAACATCCGCATCCACCTGCGCGCAGAACGCGTCATAGGCCTGCTGGAAATCCCGCGCCCATTGCCGCTGCCATTCACGCGGCAACGGCGGCGTGCCATCGATGGCGCCATCCAGCGCATCGATCTTGTGCGCCATCTCATGCACGGCCACGCAGAAGCCAGCCTGCGGATCGGCAATATCACCCTGCACATCGGCCCACGACAGGATCAGCGGGCCGCTGCCCCAGGCTTCGCCGATAAGCTCGTCGTCCCACTCATGCATTACCCCGGCTGCATCGGTATGGCTCTGGCGTACCCGGAACGCATCCGGATACACCACCAGCTCCGACCAACCATGCAGGCCCTCGCGGCCGAACTCGATCAGCGGCAGGCAACACAAGGCGGCCAGCAACATGCGCTGGCCCTCATCCAGTTCCAGTCCGGTAACAGGAGTGATGGTCTTGCGTTGCAGGAACAGTTCCACCAGCGCCCGCAGCTTGCGCTCGCGTTCGGCGGACAAGGTGGACAGCCACAGACATTGCTGGCAGGTGTGCTGCCAGAGCGTGTCATCAAGCGGAGGCGGTGTGCGCTGCCACCAGCGCAACAACGACTGGATCAGCGGAACATCCCGGGCAGCAGGCGATGCCAGCGTGGTGCACGCAGACGCGGCAACAGATCATCGTCGCTGCCGCCACCGGCACGCGGGGTGGCGGTCTTGGCCGGGACCGGAGTCGCCGGCGGGGCGTTGGCGATGCTGACGGCGGCGGCCGGGGCGGCGACGCGCTCCACTTCGGCCGGGGCGTAGCTGCACGCACTTTGGCCAGCGCCGCCGAGCGCATCCGAAGCCTGCGCTGCAACTGGCGCCAGCAACAGGATCAGGCAATGAGCGAGGTGGCGCATCGTCAACATCCAAAGGCGGGCTAATTCCCGATTCTAGCCTGCTTTTTCTCCAGAAAAGGGGAGCGGCGCTGGGCGGCCCTCGGGGCATGCCGCATAATTTCCGGGTCTGTTGTGAGGGAACTGCCGTGGATGACCGCCAACTGCTGGCCAAGCTGGGTACCGGAGCGTTGTCCGGTGACGCGCTGGCGCGTGAGCTTGGGCTGACCCGGGCGGCCGTCTGGAAGCGTATTCAAGGGCTGCGCGCCGCTGGCGTGGCGATCGAGGGCCGTGCCGGTGACGGTTATCGGCTGGCCCAGCCGCTTGAGTTGCTGGACCCGGCACAGATCCGCACCGGTCTGCCGGCGGTGGTATTGCCGCTGCTGTCCGAGTTGGAAATAGGCTGGACATTGAGCTCAACCAACACGGAATTGCTGCAGCGCAGCGCGCCTGAGCGCGGAACCGCGGTCCTATTGGCCGAGCGCCAGACCGGTGGCCGTGGTCGCCGTGGCCGCCATTGGGCCTCGCCTTTGGCAGCGCATGTCTATCTTTCACTGTCGCGCGGCTTTGGTGGTGGCCTGTCGCGGATGGGCGGGCTGAGCCTGGCGGTCGGGGTGGCGGTGGTCGAAGCCCTGCACGGGCTGGGTTTCCGCAATGCCGGCTTGAAGTGGCCCAACGACGTGGTCGTGGACGGGCACAAGCTCGGCGGCCTGCTGGTGGAGGGCGGCGGCGAATTTGCCGGCCCGGCACGGGCGGTGATCGGGCTGGGTTTGAACGTGCGCATGCCGCAGGCCAGCGCCGCAGATATCACCCAACCGTGGACCGATCTGGATACGCTGGCCGGCGCCGAGGTGTCGCGTAATACCGTGGTGGCGGCTTTGCTGACGTCCTTGCTGCCTGCGCTGGAGCAGTTCGAGCAGCACGGCCTGGCACCGTTCCTGCCGCGCTATGCGGGCATGGACGTGTTGCAGGGCCGCGCGGTGCGAGTGGAAGAAGCCGGCGTGCTGCACGATGGCGTGGCCTGCGGGCTGGCCGAGGACGGCGCATTGCGGGTGAATATTGATGGGCGGGAAACCTGTTTCCATGCCGGCGAAGTCAGCGTGAGGGCGGCATGAGCGATTGGTTGTTTGATCTGGGCAATTCGCGTTTCAAATTTGCGCCGCTGCACGGCAATCGCGCCGGCAGCGTGCAGGCCTGGGCGCATGGCGCCGAGGCGATCACCGCCAGTGCGCTGGAAGCCCTGCCGCAAGGCGATACCGCCTGGGTGGCCAGCGTTGCCTCGGCAGCGTTGACCGAAGAAGTCATGCAGATTCTGCAGGCCCGCTTCACTACGGTGCAGGTGGCCAAAACCCTGCCGCAGTGTGCGGGCGTAACCGTAGCCTACGCACGACCGGAGAAGTTCGGCATCGATCGCTTCCTCGGCTTGCTGGCGGTGGCGCCAGCGCAGAAATCGGTGCTGGTGGTCGGCGTCGGCACTGCTCTTACCATCGACCTGATCGATGCTGATGGCCTGCATCGTGGCGGCCGCATCGGTGCCTCGCCAACGGTGATGCGCGAAGCCCTGCATGCGCGTGCTGTGCAGTTGCCCGCCACCGGCGGCGACTACGCCGAGTTCGCCAACGACACCGCCGATGCATTGGCTTCCGGCTGCGATGGCGCTGCGGTGGCATTGGTCGAACGCAGCCTGCGCCAGGCGCAGCTGTTGCTCGGCAGCGAACCGGCACTTGTAGTGCATGGCGGCGGCGCATTGCCGTTGCTGCCGTTGCTGCCTGATGCCGACTACCGGCCGGCACTGGTGCTGGATGGTCTGGCGCGCTGGGCAGTTCACCACGGCGCGTGCGCCCGGTAGGATCACCGCATGCTGACCCGTCTCCTTATCGTCCTGCTGGCCATCCTCAATGTTGGTGTCGCGCTGTGGTGGATGGCGCCGCGCGCCGAACCGGTCGTCGCTGCGCCACGTGCCGAGCCCGGCGTTGCCAGTCTGGAAGTACTGCCGTCACCGGCGACCAGCAATACCAATCCCGTTGCCCCGGCTGCCGCTGAAACCGCTGTTACTTCGGCAACGGATGCTGCCTCGCTCGCGGCGGCGCCTGCGGTAGCTGCTACCGAAGCCAAGCCGGCGGAGCTGCCGCCAGCTGCCACTGCAGCGGTCGAAGCCAAACCCGACGAGGCCAAGCCGGCCGAAGTAAAGCCGCCAGCCGTCGTGCAATGCGCCAGTCTTGGTCCCTACGCCACACAGGCGCAGGCGCAGGCGGCATTGACCGCACTGGGTGCTGATGCCGCACGCCCGCGTCTGCGCGAAGTGCCCGGCAAGGCCGCCAACAGCTACCGGGTACTGATTGCCCCGGCCGCCTCGCGTGAGGAAGCCCAGGCCACCGCCAAGCGCATCGTCGACGCTGGTTTCAGCGACTACTTCATCGTCTCCCAGGGCGAGGAAGCCAATGCCGTCGCCCTGGGCCAGTACCGCAACCGCGAAGGCGCCGAGCGCCGCCTGGCGACCCTTACCGCAGCCGGCTTCCCGGCCAAATTGGCCGCCAGCGGCACCGAAATCGCCCCCAGCTGGTGGGTGGACACCGCCACCGCCGGCGCCGCGACCCCGGCCAGCTTGAAGCAGCGTGCAGCTGCCGCCCAACAACAGTCGTTGGATTGCGCGCGTCTGCGGTAGAATGGCGCGCCCGGCCACGGCGGGGATCGGGAAGAGCCGGTCTTGACCAGCTTTCCTCCGGTTGCAGCGCTACCATCGCGCAACCGCAGCACGTAACACGCCTTGCCGCTTTAGCTCAGTTGGTAGAGCAACTGTCTTGTAAACAGTAGGTCATCCGTTCGATTCGGATAAGCGGCACCATCGCCTGATCCTATGGCGTCCAGGCAAGTCCAGAATTCATACTAAGCCCGCAGAAATGCGGGCTTTTTTGTGCGCTTTGGTTCGAGCTTGTCCACGTACATCCAGCGACGTTGGGGGTACAAGTGGGGGTACATTTCGGAAAATGGAGTTCAGCAAGGAGGATGTACCCCCAATGGGTGCTAAGCAATTGACAGATATGGCCGCGCGCAACGCGAAGGCCAAGGACAAGCCTTACAAGTTGGCAGCAGGAGCAGGCCTCTACCTGCACGTGATGCCCAATGGTGCGAGGTACTGGCGGATGAAGTACCGCTGGGATGGCAAGGAGAAACTACTGGCGATCGGGGTGTACCCCGAGGTCTCACTGAAGGAAGCAGGCGAAGCCCGGGATCAGGCGAGAGCGAGGCTTCGTGGTGGGCATGATCCCTCCGAGCACAAGCAATTGAGCAAGCTCACGTCCAAGTTGTCAGTGGATACCCGCTTCCAAGCGATAGCCATGGAATGGCTCGAGTCACGGGGGGACTTGGCGCAGTCAACGCGGGAGAAGGCGGCATGGATGCTGGAGACCTATGCTTTCCCGTGGTTGGGTAAACGCCAGATCCATGAGATCAGCACCGCTGAGGTGTTGGCGGTCCTGCGTAGGTTGGAGGCTCAGGAGAAGATAGAGTCGACGCAGCGCCTTCGCCAAATCTGTGGGCAGGTGTTTCGCTACGCCGTGGCTACAGGAAGGTTGGATCGTGACCCGACCAGTGCTCTTCGCGGTGCTCTGAAGACGGCGAAGAATAGGCACTACGCTTCAATAACCGATCCAGCGAAGGTCGGTGAGCTTATGCGGGCGATTGATGGGTACACGGGGCAGCTCGTCACGCAGTGCGCGCTCCGCTTTGCTCCCCTGGTCTTCACTCGTCCTGGTGAACTGCGGAAGGCAGAATGGAAGGAGTTCGATCTTGCGGCGAAGCAATGGAACATCCCTGGAGCGAAAATGAAGATGGGGGTAGCTCACGTTGTTCCGCTATCCAAGCAGGCTGTTGCTGTACTTGAGGAGCTGCGGCCTGTCACGGGGAATGGACGCTACGTGTTTCCGTCCGTTCGGAGTTCAGGGGATCCAATGAGTGAGAACACCGTCAATGCAGCCCTTCGTCGCCTGGGCTACGGGACTGACGATATGACCGGACATGGCTTCCGAAGTATGGCGTCCACGTTGCTGCATGAGATGGGATGGACATCAGATGCGATCGAAAGGCAGCTTGCTCACTCTGAAAGAAACCCCATCAAAGCTGCCTACAATCGGGCGGAACACCTGCCTGAGCGTAGGAAGATGATGCAGGCGTGGGCAGACTACTTGGATAAGCTGAAGGGGAAAGGTCAGCCGCACCTAAAGTTGGTGGGCTGACTCTCCGCTTTTATGTCTTAGATTGCCCTGCGCGGCTGCTGTCGCGCAGGGCGCTATCGACCCAAAACGGACATCTCCACGTCTATCGGTGCGAGTTTGGAGCGGGGGCAAGGCGTGCCGCTAGCTCGCGTCGTGCGCTGGCTTGTTGGCTGAACTCGCCAGCCCTAACATCAAGTTGCACCGAGGGAAACGCACGTCATGTGGTGCTCCTCGGATAGTCGTGTACTCGGCCCTATGAGTTCGTCTACTAGTCAGCTAGGCTTGCTTGGAGAGATCATGAACCACTCGAACATCGAAGTATCTCATTGACCGCTACTTGGCTTCCTACAACGCGTTTGACGTTGATGGAATGCTGTCGCTTCTTTCCAAAGATGTTCGCTTCGAAAACTACGCGGGCGACCAACTTACGGCGGCAACAACCGGAGCTGCTGAGTGCAGACAACTCGCGGAGCAGTCTAAGTTGTTGTTCTCTGAGCGCGAGCAACGCATAACGGGCTTGGAGTTGGGCCACGACTCCGCCATTGCAACCATTGCGTACCGTGGAACGCTGGCCGCAGACATTCCTAACGGCCCGCTCGCCGGTCCTGTTCTCGACCTTCAAGGAAAATCGGAGTTCTCATTCGGCAATGGGCAGATCACAAAAATCGTTGACCGTAGTTGAGTGCATGCCTAATAGACCAGCCGACGCCGCTAGGCAAAAGCCAAAGTGCTGTGAGCAGCCCCCCTTGGTTCTGGACCCTATGTGGCCCAAAGCGGACATTCGCTTGCCCAGACTGCTCGAGACTTTGACCGCGTGCTCGGCCCGGCCACTTAGGCTTCATGGTCTGCACAGGCTAGGTTGCAGCTTCCTGAAGGTGGCCTGTTCACACAAAACATGGCACAGACTCCTCCGAAAGTTCGCTAGCTTTGCTAACTTGCGTCGTTCTCTTGGTTATCCAATACTGATAGGCGAACGCGCAACTCATCAGCAATCATGGCTGCAAGTCCCATGAATCCTTCGAGTTTGGCGAGTTTGTCTTTCATTCTCTGTACCGCCAACTCTGATTCCGAATCTATCCGCTCATCCGGATCAAGAACGAATCTGATCAAGGGTTCGTCGATTTCTGCTTGTGTGCCTGCCTCTTGCGCCAGCGCAACCCATGGAAGAGCGTTGGTTGCTGCCGTCCCAGCGGCCTCCCGTAGTGAAAATGCAATCAATATTCGGGCGGTGTGATCCAGGCTGATCGCGAGATCAAGCCATGTGCGCGCGGGTTCGTCGGGTTCAACATCTTCCGTCGCGCGAAGAGAGCTGGGAAAGTAACGGCTTTCTTTGCGATCAATATCTAGCGAGGCCAGAGTGCGGAGAGCGGGCTCCAGCTCCCTGAACGGCCGCAATCTTCTTGGCAGCGAGTCGCGATGTTCCCACAGCAATAGGATAGCGTTGGCGCATGCGGTTTCGGCAGCCGTCTTGGCCTTACCCTTCGCAGTCTCGGTGGCAGCGATCTTCTCCGCGATGTCGTGAATCATCCAGGATGCCAGAAGATCCTCGTCGGTATTCAGCTCCGCGACCAAACGCTTGCCCAGTTCCACAATTGCTTTAGAGCGAGTGAGCGACACCGTCTTCTCCCATCAAGTAGTAGCGACTGTAGGGGGCATAGTGAAACTGGTTGCTTTCCCAATCATCGTGGTTGCGGTTGGGATGGCGGCGGACCTCGACACTCAGAATAAGCAGCATCCCGCGGTTGGCTTTGAGCAGCTCGCGGATGAATGGCTGGTCGCAACTCATGCGCCAGCCGGCCTCGCTCTCCTTGTCGTCGCCATACCCGGTCGTCTCCGACCATGTTTCGCTATGTACAACTCCCCCCTCAGGTGCAACCCAGTGGCGACTATCCGGGGATTCAGCCAGACCTATCTCCTCTACGATGCGGTCGAACGGGGCGGGTCCCGGAAAGCGGAGGCCCTCACCCCAAGGATCGGCCTCATCGAGTCGCAGTGGCACGCTGTGCTCGGTGATCCATCCAATCAGTTTCTTAGTACCGACTTGTAGATCACGTTCCTCATCCTCGCCGACCAATCTGAACCTGCCCAGTTCGGGCGCTGTCTGCAAGGCAGACAACAGTGCTTCGGCTCCATCCTTGGTTACAAGGGCACTACGGATGGATACGTCCTCCTTGGCTCTATTGATGCGTCCAGTCCAGTTCCCGGAAACTACTGTCATTCCGTTTTCCGTTGCGAGCTGCTGATCCAGGTAGTCCGCGGTGACGCTCCCGCACCATTCCTTCTCCGAGTATTCACTAGGTACCGCTAGGTTGCTAATCGGCCGGGGATCCCGACGGTCGGATACCCACCTGCCCGAGGGATCGGTAAGTTGATACCTGGAAATCCATTCCTCGAATTCGTTGATGGGCGAATCGGGGCTTCGCAGAACAGGCTTGTCGCGGAGAAGTTCCGCAGCCGAGAACATCAAGGCGTGGAATGCGTGATACGCACGGAGATCATCGGTATCCGGACTGCTGCCGTGGGAATGGTGCGTCTCGCGGTCGCGGAATACCTTTCGGCCATGCCTGGCGTCATGGCTCCAGTCGCTGTTCTTCGTCCATCGCATGTGTTGTCGCATCGCGCGTAGCGAGCGCTTCTCGACCGATTTCTCCGACAGTCCGAACACCCTCCCGAGGGGGGCGAACCAATAGGGGCCAATGTCAATTCCGAAGTAATACCTATCTTTATCATCCGAGGGCCCGGGATCGGGCTCATCGTTTTCTTCATCGTGGCTTCCCCATCTGCGGGTAGTGATCTCCGGTAGCTTTGGCTGATTGACTGCCACGATCACCTCTAGTACCTCTTCGCCCACGATTTGCGCGTTGACTAGCGACAGGAGTGTGCGTGTGGCGAAATCCCGGATGAGGACGTGATCCATTTCCAGGCAATCCCGGATGGAAATGGCAAAGGGTCGCAGGCTCTCCGGATTCTCCATTGCGCCACGGGCGACTCCAATCAGGAACCAGAGCCGGGCATGCCATCCGTAGAACGCGAGTCCGCGATCGGTGAATGGATCGGCATCCGTTCGCTTCAGCCACGCAAACAACGTTTCGAGGAGTTCGGTCCACCCGAGCTCGACTAGCGAGCGGACAACGTGAGCATACTCCCACCGCTTGGCGGTTTCCGGGGACGCAAGCCCCGCCCATATGAAGCCCGCGAAGGCGACGGTGATCGACTCGGGAGGCGCCAGATCGGCTTGCCACGGGCCGTCCCCATCGTCTGGCCGGAGTATGTCGTCCAGTAGCTTCAGGCCATAGTTGAGAACCTCATCGGCCTCCTCAGGGGTGATTGATACGGAAAGCGGCTCCAGCATCTGGAACAGATCGCTCGCACCCATCGAGTCCGTGCATGCCGCGAATCCCTCGAGTGCAGCCTCAACGACGTCGTCATCTGCAACCACGCCCGCGTCGTAAAGCTCATGGAAGTCGATATATGAGCCCCAGCGGTCCCGCCTGACGCGGGTCGGATCATTCCGACAGGCTGCTAACACGGCCGACCGCAAGGCTACCCGTAGGGACTGTAACGCCGGGATTGGTCGGTCGATTGCACTTAAAAGGCAGTTCAACTCGAACAGGCCGAAGTCTGGCCACATCGCGACCGCGTTGATGAAGTCGGGTCGATGACCCACCTTGATTCTGGAAAGTGCTTCGCGAAAGAACTTCTCTAGCTCGTACGGTGGATCGAAGTAGCGAAGGTCGGCATAGGCAAGTCTGAGCGCATCTGGATCGGTCAAATCGACGCCTTGGAAGTAGGTGTTCCAAATCGGACGACGTCTGGTGTCGGTCGCCTGATTGGGCGGCGATCCCAGGTACGCTGCACTAGTACGCTTTTTGGAAGCCTCCTGAAGCGCCTCATCCCTTTCACTCTTGGCAAGGAGTCGTTCGAGATCGGGAAAATCGAGGTCGTATTCCTTAGCGATCTCGGCAAGGCTAGACCAAGACGTGGTTTTTCCGCCTCTCAGGCGAATGTAGCGATACGAAACGCCCGCGATTCGTTGCCGCACCTCGGGGCGACCTTCCTGGCCAAGCGCGCGCTGAAGGTCTTTGCGCCTGTTCCAGTAGGCGTCCATTCCCGAAAGCGCGATGGGGGCGATGGAGGGGATTTGATCCCTATCCATCAACCGGTAGACCACTTCGGGCAGCAGGCGGGTCATGTAACCGAACCTCCTGTCGCGCCAGCGACTTAATATCGCGAATGCAGAGGAGGGGCAGAGATCGGTCAGTGCCTGAACCGTGTTATCCCAGGCGAAATGCTTGTCGCGGGCGACGTATTCGTACGTCAGTTCCGCCGCCCGCGAGAGGTGATATGCCGTCTCTGGTCGTCTGGTACCGGATCCTGCCGAATGGGCTAGATTGAGCAGAGCATCCCACCTGTACAGGTTCTCCTCGCCGATTCGATTTGAGATTTCGATCGCCTGGTTGAAGCAGGCGCTGGCCTCCGCTGGACTGACGTTCAATACGGAACGCGCCAGGGCCACGTAGGATTCCGCGCGCGTTTCCGCATGCTCCCGTGACCCTTCAAGGTCTCCGTACACCCTGCTGACAAGATACAGAGCAAAGTCGTCAAATCCCTGGATGTGTCCTGCCAGACGGCAAAGCGAAATAAGCGTATCGGTCCAAAGTGGCTGCTCAAGTTCGGAAATCCACTCCCTGAGGGCAGTGGGGTCCGGGGGGGCGCTGGCAGACAGGTCTCGCAGGATGCACAGCCATTCGATCGCAGCCGTCTGCCGCAGCGTGTGCTCCTGTCCGTATACCCGTGCTTCAGCACGGCTCGTCGCCTTGCACGCTTCGTCGATTGCCTCATCCACATTTACGGGCTTGCGACCACACGCTATCTCTGCGGCAAGAACGAACCAAGGGAGGCGACCTCCGACCTCCCGGTCGAAGACCTCCCGCTCCTGACTTTTTTTGTACGCGTTCTTGTTTTCGCTATCCTGATCGATGGAAGGCGGTAACAGGCTATCCGAGGCCACGGTCTCGCCTCGAAGCGCAGCCTCGAGAGCATAGGCACGCAAGAGCTGCGATCGCCCGGTGTTGAATCTGCTGGTCAGGTCATTGGGTGGAGTGGTTGGCAAGTATCGGCGGATTATTTTGGCCCATTTCTCATGCTCCGCCGGCAGTATTTTGATGGCGATCTCGACGGTGGAGCAGACCGCTCGCAGGATGGGCCAAGGGTCGTTCCATTGGCTGTCCAGTCCATCCAGCTTAATGCGCCGGTCGGTGAGTACCCGGAGCGCCCTTCCAATCGACTCTGCGGGAAGCAGGTGGCCAATCTCCCGGGCCTCAGTTGCGAGGCCCAGGACCAGCCAAACGTTCCTCGATGCCGCCATGCAAAATGAATCGAGTTGCTCCAGCCGCCCGATATCGGCAAGGCCACGAGCGATGCGCCTTCCCGCGGCCAGTGCATGTGGTCGCCATGTCCAACGCCTGAGGAACCACGCGGCCTCGGCGGGGCTTTTGATCCTGAGGGTTGCTAGCGCAAACTCGGCCCGGTCGGCATCCGTGACCTTTTCGTGCTGCCGCTCCTCTTCCGGGAGGGAGGCCCAGGTCTTCAGCCATTCGGTTGCCATCCGGAGCTTGCTCGCTGCCTCCGCATTGAATTCATCACGTGCGGAGAGAAAACCCGCGTCGTACACGTGGTGCGATCCCATCCAGGTTGACCCGAAAACCCTCCTGGATACTATCTCTTCGATCCGATCGGCCGCCATGATGGCGCCGGCAATATCGGTATTCTCCTGGATGAGTTTGTACTGGCGATCTTCGCCCGCGCACTCGCCACCGGCCTTGAGTGCCAGCTTGGCAGCGGCGACGTTGTTGCCTTGCATCAAGCATGCTTTCAACGCAAATGTGAGCCTCTGGGTCTCAACGTCACGTCTTTCAATGGGGCTGTCGACCGGCAGGCTCTTTCCGGACAATGCCAGCTCGACAAGCTCGTTCAATAGACCTGCCTGAAGCATCAACTGCGGCAGTGCGGCAGCGGCATACGAGCTATGCGCGGCGATTGGTTGTAGCCGATCCAGGAACTGCCTGAAGCCCGCGGCATCGGGTTTGAAACGGTCCTGGAACCATGTTTCGGCAGGTTCGTCCAGGAAGTGCACACCGTTGCCTTTGATGACCAACGGTCGGCCGAGATCGGTGACGAAGCTGCGGATCGCGCCTTCAGGCGATCCGGAGAGTGTCGCCAGCACCGATATCGGCACCAGCGGGCGGAGTACGGCAAGCGCTTGGCAGATCGCCTCGATTTGGGATGCTTCGACCGTGCCGACCCTGTCCCGCAACCGCACGATGGCCTTTTCAAGCACTTCGCCAAGTGCCGTCTGTACGGTACTCGGGTTAGGTCCAAGTTCCTTCAACATCTTAGGTAATGGAAGGCCCTGGGATAGCGCCAATGCCTGCAAGCGCGGATTGGAGCTGCTGAGGAAAGCAAACTCCTTGACCTCGCTTTCTGTCGCGTTTGGATAAACGCTCCTGAGGTGTCGGGCCGTTTCATCCTCGGAGAATGGGAGAAGTTCGATCAGCTTTGCGTGCGGGGGCGCGTTCAGTCTGGACAGCCGATGCGTACGGCAGGTCATGACCAGTCTGATACCAGGGGGCAGGCTGGTCCGAATGAGGTCACGCACGAAGCTGGAAGGCTCTCCTTGCTCCTCGGCAGCCATTTCGGCGTTGTCTGCGGCATCAATGATGATGCACAGGCTCGATTCGGGATCCCGCGCGCGAAGCAAGTCGACGGCTTGGGAGAGCCTGCTGACGAAGGCCCTCATATACGCCTTCCCGTCCGCCCGAGTAGTAGGGATAAGCGGGTAACAGAGGCCGCGCGCGGCCAGCTCGTTTGCAATTTGGACGAGCGCATCCCGGAACCGATGTCGGAAATGCAAGACGGAGCGACCAAGTCCTTCGCCATAGCAGTCGTAAAGCACGGCTTCCGATCCGGGGGACATCAGGTGCGATATCCGAGAAGCGATTACCGATTTCCCGACGCCTCCATCGGCATGGATCACGAAAGGCACATCTGTCATTCGGACCGTCGACAGAATCTCGGGCTCCTGTCTCCGGGGCATCAGGCCCGAGGTGTCAGGGATATGCGATTCGGCTGGACGCAGGTCCTCCTCAGAAGTCTTCAGCGCTCGCAGGACATCGCGACGGCGAATTGCGGGGTCCCGCTCGAACTCTGCCGTGGCCTTGCGGGTCACGAGTTCCTTCAGCTGGACGGGTGCATCCATGTCGGCGTCTGGCAGGAATGCACAGACATCTTGGGTCAATAGATTTCGCTGGGCCCAGAGATCGTCTTCGTCAGCTTGGAGCCTGAAAAGCTGGAAGAATGCTTGTATCTGTATCTTGTCCAGTGCCGTTCCGCCAACAAGCGTTTTCCTGATGGCCGGATGGCGATCCTTGGCGCCGTTGGCCAGGTCGGCGAGCGCTTCCACCACCTTTGAATCCGCTGGTCTGGTCGCAATGAATTTGAACCTTAACTTGTTCGCGAGCTCCTCGACAGAAAAGTGGGAGCGAAGTCCAACGTACTTGGCGATGAAACCGGCGATGGTTCCCTTCAGGTCGCTGGCCTTCAGTTCCTTGTCGCCGCGCTTCGTCGAATGCTTCAACTGGATGTAATGGACCCGGCGGGACGCCGAGATATCCTCGCTTCCAAAGTACAAGGCAACGTCGATGACCTCGTCACCATCAGGAGAAGCGTCCGTGGCTTCCTGATTCGATGCGCCTTCGATAGTCACCGTGACTAGGTCTGTAGCTCCAGGGAGGAGCTTCAAGCATTGGCGCGCAGCCCAATGGTAGTGAAACTGGTCGCCACTCCTACTGGGGCGCACAGAGCTGTTCCCGACCATTCCGGACACCCCCACTTCTTTTGATTGGCTAGAGTAGCGTCAATCCAGATGTCCAGTCTCACCGCTTAGTACTGGATGCGAGAAGTAGCGGAACAATACGCTGGAATCAACCAGAGAAGTTGGGAAGGCGCCGATGTTGAAGGCTAGCTCACCTGGAGAACGTCTGCTCATGGTCGCACGGCGTCATACGACCCAAAGCGGGCATCAGAGCTTCTAACGGAGCGAGCTTGCGGTGGTCACTGAGCCCTCTGCTGGGTCCGGTTATAAGCTGGCTTGTTAGCTGGACCCCACCCGGCCTAAGATCGGGCTGTATCAAGGGGAAAGCCCACCGTACGGTGCTTTGTGGGCAATTCGTATAACCGGACCCACGTGTCCGTCTACTAGGTAGTTAGCGGCCATGAAAGATAAATCGCTTGCTGAGAGACTCATTTACCTAGATACCGACTTTATTACACGCCTCTATGAGGCGGAATTCGATATCTCACCAAAGACTCTAATCACTCGGACGCAAGCAATGCAGGCTGGCGTTTCTGTTGCATTGTTCTCCGGTGGCGGAAGTTCCAGCGAGAGCAAGTCTTACTCAGTATCGACTTTGGAGATGCTCGATCAACTAACCAAACGACTAGCAAAGTATCCTGATCTTGCCCATGACCAAGAAATGGACAGCCCGTCCACGTACGTTTGGGTAGATGGCGCCTTGGGTATTAGCAAAGTCAAAGTTACTCGCTCATCCCACACAATCAAGTTGATCGGCAAGCCTGACCCAAACAAGCCAGGCAAGGCTGAGGAGTACGTCGGTGAAGAAGCTTTTTTTGCACTAAAGAGTGGAGATACAAAATTTGCCCTTTCCCCGACAGATGAGTACTTCGTCCCTGGGGTTGCATCCTTCAAGGGCCTCTCTCATCTAGTCATTGATCGTCTTTCGTTGCCTTGCAGGGCGCTACTCCGAGTGTTCTCCGCCAATACGTTGTTCGGCGAGTGGATCGCTACGCCATTGGTCATCTATGATCTGGCCGACCGCCAATAGCTATTTCAAGCCGAACCCGCTTCGCGGCGCAGCTTTATTCAGGCGTTGAACGTCTGATCTTGGCCGTAGGGCGTCATTCGACCCAAACCGGACATGTGGAGGAACAGGGCCGTTGGCCGAAAAGAGGGTGGGCTCAGACCACTCCATGGGGGAACGTCAACGGAAGGCGCGTACCGGTAGCCTAGGTCTGAACCATCGAACGGCCGCCCGTTGCCGGAGCCCTCAGAGTTCCGCCAAAGGCCCTTTCACGAACGCAGCTGCTTCGCCGGTACCCGACCAAATGCCCGGAAACCGAATCAGCAACTCGAAGAAGTGCCACCCCCGCGGGCCGGAGCGGCGCGCGGGCGCAATCGCGACCACAGAACCCTCCTGCATGCAGGTATAGAGAAACTCGGCGAGATTGGCCCCAGGGCGTTGCGAGCGCCCCTCTCGTGGCCGAAGCTCGTCTCCGCGCGTGAAGATCGAGCTCTGATAGAGCACGCCCTCGAATCCGAGTGATTCGACAACCTCCTCGAAAAGCGGTTGTATCGTGTCCACCGTCGGCCGACCCGTCTGCGTCGCAGGAATGTCGCAACAGCCAGACTCGACCCGGCCGGCATTGATGTAGCAATAGGCGAACTGGCCGATTTGGCAGGTAACCGCGCCGCCGGGAGGGGATGGGCAGGGGCATTGTGTGGTCATGGACGTGGCTTCACTGGAAGGACGGCAATGCCGTGGTTTCACGGATGGTGACCCTGTAGTCTCGGATGGCGCGGGACGGGAACGCGGTCGCGACTGCTTCCAGCAGATCTTCCCTGCTCGAACCGGAAACCTGTCGATCGATGACGGAAGTTATATCGCGTTCGCCTGGCGTCAAACCGCTCAAGTCCACATCTAGTTGCAGCGTCTGGCAGGTGACGCGCATCGCCTGGGCAAACGTCGTACCCGCGGGAATCATGACGTGGTGCATCGATACGCGCTGTCGCAAATCCTTGGCGAAGTTGCGCAACGCGATGTGCTGGAACGCGCCTACGTCTGCCGGCTTGGCGACCGTGAAGTGATCGGTCCCGGCGACCTTGATGGAATCGGCGAAGAAGGCCGCTCCCTCGATCGCGCGAACGACGGGCGGCAGCCAGGGAAGCCACTTGAGTGCGATGGGCAGCTCCTCGAGCAGTTCCTTGCCGAAAATCTTGATCGCGCCGTTGTCGTAGAGATTGCGGAAGTCCTTTCTCAGGTCGTGAAGCCAGATGTTCTTTTCACTACTGGAGAGCGCCATGGCTTGAATGTGCCCCATGAATCCGGTTAGCGGCAGGAACCATGTCGCCCATCGCGAGCCCATGGAGGGCGAAGCCACGAGAAACACGCCGACCAGATTCATGCCCGCCTTGGAAAGATCCTGTTGTCGCATGACGAGCATTCGGCGCACAACGATTCCGCCCATGCTGTGACAGACGAACAGCGGAACCTTGCCGGCCTGCGCCATTTCGGCATCCCTCAACAACTCCCATAGCGTTTCGGCGGCGTCCGTGATGGAGAAACGCGTGCCCGTGACGGCGGACTTGTACGTGAACGTGGAAATTCCACATCCCGCAAACGACGGATCGTCATGCACGATCTGCGGCCACGAAATGCCGGCCTTGTTAGTCCAGCACGCGTCCGCATCCGAAAGAATGCCGTGGACGAAGATCAGAACCGGGTCAGATGCTTTCGCCGGTGCCCTCAATTCCTTGAGCGTCATGCTACCCCCTGATACCTCCGTGCCACCCGCAGGCCACGCGAGGTTGATCCAGAATCCTCGGGACTCGTGTGCCCCATGATAGACCATGGAAAGCGCCGATGAGCAATCCCTGCGCTGCGAGTATTTGACCGCGCGAAGCTGATCCAACCGGCCTGACTTTGTTGGTCGCGTGCACCGGATTTCGTATGGCCAATGGGAGCAATCGACTTCATTCGCCCTTCCGACGAACGGTCGTCCGGGCTTTTCAGGACACCACGTTGACTCGCAAAGACGAGCGGGAATTTGCTCGTCCCGGCAACCGCCGCATTTGGATTTGACTCCCGGGCACGGGGGTGTATCGTCGAACCGGGGAATCAAAAGGAGTTGGCACCATGGGAATCAACCAAGGCAAGCCGCTACAGCAATCTCCCTCCGACTATCCGCGGCACATCGTTGTCCGGCTCAGCGAAGCGGCCGCTTCGGTCCAGCAGGCGAGAACGCTGGGGACCTCCTTCAAGGCGCTGGATGGCATGTCGCTTCGGCTCTATGTGCCGAGCGCCCATGCGCCGCCGCCCTCACGCAAGCCCGGCGTCGGGGGCGGCGAAGCCCTGCGACGGCTGCAGCGCTACCACGTCGTCGACCTAGCGTCGTCCGACGACGCGGAGCGCGTCCTGAAAGAGCTGTTCGCGACGCCGGGCGTCGAAACGGCCTATCTCGAACCCGAGCCGCTGCCGCCGCCGGTGGACCCGGACGACGACCCGCTCAGCGCGAATCAGCTCTACCTCGACGCGGCGCCGCGCGGCATCGATGCGCGCTGGGCTTGGAGCCGCAGCGACGGCGACGGCGTGACTGTCGTCGATATGGAGCAGGGCTGGACCCTCAACCACGAGGATCTGCAGGCCGCCGCCATCGACCTCATTTCCGGCCAGAACCGCGCCTGGCACGGGCACGGCACGGCCGTCCTCGGCGAGTTGGCCGGCGTCGACAACACCATCGGCGTCGTCGGCATTGCTCCCGGCGCGCGGACGAGGGTGGTCTCGGAATGGCGTACCGCGACCGACTACAACACCGCCGATGCGATCGTATCCGCTTCGTCGGTGATGGAGCCCGGCGACGTCCTGCTGCTCGAAGCACAGACCCGCTATGGGACCGTCGTCAACGTTCCGGTCGAAGTCCACGACGCGATCTTCGACGCCATCCGCGACGCGGTCGACAACGGCATCATCGTGGTCGAGGCCGCCGGCAACGGCAGCGTCGACCTAGACACCTTCCAGACCGCGGACGGTCGGCGCATCCTCAGTCGCACCAGCCCGCATTTCCGTGACTCGGGGGCGATCCTTGTCGGCGCCGCGCGCGCGCTCGTCCCGCACGTGCGCAGCGGCTTCTCGAACTTCGGCAGCCGAATCGACTGCTACGGCTGGGGTGACAGCATCGACACCTGCGGAGACGGCCAGACCGGCAACCTCACCAACAGCTACACCACCGACTTCGGGGGAACCTCGGGCGCGTCACCGATGGTGACCGGCGCCGCAGCACTGCTGCAGTCCTGGCACAAGCGCGTCTTCCGCAAGACTCTCTCGCCCAACGAGATGCGCGGGCTGCTCAGCGATCCCGCGCGCAACACCGCCAGCCAAGCCCCGGCGACCGACCGGATCGGCGTGATGCCGAATCTGCGGCAGCTCATCGGGTCAATGGAAGTCCGCTACCCAATGCTCGATGCTGACCGCTGGTCGATCGTCGTGCGCATTCTGTTCGGCGTCATCGACGACGCCGGCGGCGTCGTCATCGTTCCCGGCAAGGGGCCGGTCCCGATCGATCCATGGGCCGGGCGGGTGAGGCAGCCATCCGCGGAACTCGGCGACATGCTCGCGTCGCTGGCGATGTACGACTTGGCGTCGCTCATCAAGAACGACGCTCATCGCGAAAAGTTGAAAGCGGGTGCCGTGGAGGGAATTGCCGCAGTGGTAGGCAAGATGCGTTAGCCATCATCGTTGCATCAACCAAACAAGGGGAAATTGCCATGAGGACCATGCTGATCGCGGCGAGCACTGTCGCGTTCGCCTGCTGTGCCGGTGCCGGTCATGCGAACGATACGAAGCTGAAGCCGTACACCGAGATTCGTGTGGCCCAGTTCCGGCCAGGGGAACATCTGCTGAGGAAGGATGAGGCTCCCTGGATGGACACCAGGATCGCGGCAGCCTGCACGCCCCAGGACCGGGCTGCGACGCCGCCGGCCGCGCCGTTGGTCGCGGCCATCGGCGGAATCATCATCAATTGGCTGTTCGAACGGGGCGGGAAAGCGATCAGCAAGCGGCTTCAAGAGAAGATCGACAAGTACACCACAACCTCAACCAACAAGCAGGTCTACCGTAACATGTTCGATCCAGGCCTGTGGCAAGCTGATGAATCGTGCGTCCTCGTCCAGCGCGTCCATTGCAGCGCTCCGGCCGGTGATATCGAATCCGGACGCGCACATTGCAAGGCAGACGACAAAGCGGGGTTGACTGTGGGGCTCCGGTTGAAGCGGGAGGCGGATCTCCTTCGTGTGCTGCCGTATGCCGAGGAAGTGACAAGTATCGATCCGAAGAGGCCGAGCCACGACGGCGGTGATGTGTCGATCGCCATCACTTTCAGGATCGAAGCATTCGGTCGGAGCGCCGACGGTTCCGGCTATCCCTGGAAGTCCCAGGATGTGGTGGTTGCATCAATGGACTGCGCCGTTGAGAAGGACAAGAAGGCGCGTAAAAGCCGTAGTTCTGGCGAGCCGGTCGCGGCGCGCAACGTGATCGGGACGTGCAAGGAGGACCATTTCACGGGACCGGGCTGGACGGGCGCGTGGCAGTACGCCCACGTCCTACCCATGCCGCCACCGACCCAGCAGGCGTTCGTCTTCACCATGGCCGACGTCGGCAAACCGTCGCGCAGCCTCGAGATCTTCAAGGAGTTCTTCGACGCGGCCGGCTCTGATCTGTCCGGGGCGTTGAGCGAAGCCCTGCAGAAGAGGATCAAACTGAAGGAAGACTGATTGCATCATCCGTTGAAGCGTGGCCCTGCGTTGTCGCAGGGCCGTGTGGCCGGGCAGTGCTCCGCGTACCGCTGAGTTGCTCGTCGCTACCTCGATGCCTCGGAACTGAGGGTCGGGCATGGAACGCATGTGGCAGGTTTACAGGCCAGCGGGCTCGGCGCCAAGGGTATGTGCAAGCATTGCAGGATAGCGATGTGGAATATCGCCAGAAATCTTTGCATTGCACGTCGGGACTCCCACGAAAGGCTGGCCTGTCCAAGTACGAGTCTGGGCTAACGAAAAATGTCCGCTCTTGGCTGGTAGCCGCCGGTCGGCATGTATCTGCCTAGATGTCAGGCTGCATCGGCGTCCCGTATTCGATTGGAAACTATTTCAGACCCTTAGTACTTCGCTGAAGCAGGATCCCCCTGCTTTGCGCGTGCGCCGCGCGTAGGCGTATCGCTTCGAGTACTAGGCATGAAGGATAAATCCGAGTTCCTCTACTGCGTCTTCATCGTGGCTGCGGCCATCTTGTCGGCCGTAGCCCGTTGTTCGTTCACCCGCCCCGACCAGTTCGGTCGCGATTCCTACGACTAAACCAACAACCCAGATAGACGCACAAGGCCCGGCACTGTCCGGGCCTTGTGCGTTATGCCGTCTATGAAAGGAGACCGAGATGCATCACGTTGAAACCATGGCCTATGCAGGCCAAGTCCCATGGCATGGCATCGGAAGCCAGTTGGCTACAGGGCAGTCCATTGAAGTATGGCGCGAGCGCGCCGGCATGAACTGGTCTTTGGAGGAAACCGAAGTGCGATTCGCCGCCGAGGCTGAAGATCAGTATCCGGTTCGGGCGTTTCCTGGGCAGAAGGTGCTCTATCGCTCTGACACCAAGCGACCTTTGGCAGTGGTGTCCAAGCGCTATCAAGTAGTCCAGCCGCGGGAGATCCTTGAGTTCTACCGCGACCTGACGCGGAACAGCGGCTTTGAGCTGGAGACAGCAGGCGTCTTGCGCGGTGGGCGGAAGTTCTGGGCATTGGCCCGTACTGGGCAGGGTGTGGCCCTAAAGGGCCAGGATCAAGTCAATGGATACCTTCTGTTGGCTACGGCCTGTGACGGAACCTTGGCTACCACCGCCCAGTTCACCTCAGTTCGCGTGGTATGTAACAACACCCTGCAGATCGCTGTTGGGGATCGAACCGGAGCCATCAAGGTCCCGCACCGCAGTGCCTTCGATGCTGACAGGGTCAAGAGTCAGCTGGGTATTGCCGGCGAGGGCTGGCACGGCTTCGTCGAGCGGATGCGAGTCCTCTGCGATACACCGGTAAACCCTGATTCGGTCGATGGGGTGCTGCGCAACTTGCTCACATATCCAGCGACTCAGAATGGAAAGGCAATCGTGAACGAGCAGGCCGTAGCCAAGGTGCGAGCGCTGTACGACGGGCAAGGGAGGGGGGCGAGCCTGAAAACCAGCAAGGGCACGGCGTTTGGCTTACTCAACAGCATCACCGAGTTCGTGGACCACCATCGCCGGGCGCAGAGTACGGAGAACCGCTTGGATGCAGCGTGGTTTGGCCAAGGGGCATTGCTAAAGCAGAAGGCTTGGAAGGAACTGTTAGGGGAAGCCGCATGAACGTCTCTCTGCAGAAGCTATCCGTGGAAGAGCTGCCTGGAAGTTTGAACGAGCGTGACAGCTCCGTCTTGGCTCAAGCAGTGGAAATCCTTGAGAGCAGAGCAATGGTCAGTGGCTTCCTATTGGGAGATCCCGATATTGCCGGAAGGTTTTTCCGTCTGCGTCTAGGGAATGAGATCCGTGAGCACTTCGAGGTGGCGTTTCTTAATAACCGAAACCGCCTAATCGCCGTGGAGCGGCTGTTTTCTGGCTCCATAGATGGTGCTGAGATTCATCCGCGGATTGTCGTCCAACGTGCCTTGGCCCTGAATGCGGCAGCGGTCCTACTGGCGCACAACCACCCAAGCGGGCACTGCGAGCCGTCAGAAGCGGACCGAGCCATCACCAAGCGGTTGAAAGAAGTGCTGGCGATGGTGGAGGTGAGGGTTGTCGACCATCTTGTGGTGTCGGCAAGCCAAGGAACCTCGATGGCTCAGCTCGGGCAGATCTAAGGCCCGGATACCTAGGAGAACAGCATGAAGGAAACGGAGACGTCCTGGTCATCGACCAGGGCGGCAACAGCTCGTGCCAAAGCGGCCGATCTAGACCGACAGGCCCGGGAGGTAGAACGCTCAGCTGCCGATGGAAGCTGGCGCATGAGAGCGCGGCGTAGAGAGGCTGCGGAACGTCTACGGCGAATGGCAGGCCGATACTTAGTGGAGGCCCTGAAACTTGAAGAAAGGCTAGGCGCCCGGCTTACCCAGGATCTCTTCGAGTAGTGCCTTCCGACGTACCGCGGGAAGGCTAGCAAGCGCGGCCAAGACCTCAGCGAGACGAGCCTGCTGTACTTCGCTTTCATCACCGATCAAAAGGATCGCGTCTGCCATGGCAGCGGATGACGCCAACAAGTACGCGGCCGGCACCTGAAGCGCGTCAGCCAGAGAGAACAGTGATTCCAAACTTATGGCCATGGACTCGCTCTCGTAGCGGCTTATGCGTGCCGAGGCAGTGTCCTTATCAAG
Source organism: Stenotrophomonas sp. STEN020 (assembly GCF_056760195.1). Taxonomy (NCBI): domain Bacteria; kingdom Pseudomonadati; phylum Pseudomonadota; class Gammaproteobacteria; order Lysobacterales; family Lysobacteraceae; genus Stenotrophomonas; species Stenotrophomonas sp. STEN020. The sequence goes on along the minus strand of NZ_JBRREI010000005.1, from coordinate 92,099 downwards.
TCCCATTTGAACTCCGACTTCGCGTTGGCTAAGCCCTCGAAGCAGTCGGGCTTGGCGCAGACGCGCAGCCACCACGCCTCGGGGTTCGAGGGCAGGGCCGGCCATTAGCAGGAGGTGACCGATGTAGTCATGCCAACAGGATGACGGATGATCTACGCCCCGGGTAGACTCTACGTATCACGTAAGTCTATTGCAAGTCTTGAGCTTGGCTCTGTGTTCGCTGCTGGCGTGGCAGGGGAATCGAGCGGTCATGTTGAGGAAGGAAGAAGTAGGGGAGCTATTGCCATGGATATAGCCGGCACAACGAATGGAGGCACATCGATGGCTCATCCTCAGGAGAGGGCCTGATGGCGGATGAAAACCGCTACGAAGTCCTTGGGGTACGCCCCGAGGCACCCATCTGGGAAATAGAGCTGGCCTACAAGGGGCGGCGAAGCCAGTACCACCCTGACCGGTACGCAGTGGGTGACGAGGCTGCGGTGGCATGGGCAACGGCCAAGATGCAGGCCGTAAACAAGGCCTACGCCGTCCTCAAGGATCCGGACCAACGCGAATGCTTCAACCCTGATGACCTGCGGACCCTGTTCGTGGCTGTCAGCCAATACCTGCAAGAAACCAACTGACTTCAACCACCAAAGGGATGACATGAGGTACCTGATAGGCCTGTACGGCGTGACCGTTCTAATTGCGGCCATCTGTTTCGATATCTGGGGCCGCTACGCGTACAAGGGCTTCTTCTACAGCCTAGGACAGGGCCTGATCTGGCCCGCAGTGGTTTTCCCTTCGCTAGGGAAGATGATCGGAGGGGTGATCTGGATAGTGGTGATCTTCTGCCTGCTTGTATTCGTGAGGAGGCGATAAGCATGGGATCGAGAATCCAAAAGATGCTCACGGTTGCACTCATCACGCTGGGCCTGTGCGCGTGCAGCAGCGAACTGGATAAGGTTCGAGGCCAGTTCATCGACAGCTGCATGAGCGGTGGTGGATCCAAGTCCAACTGCAAATGCGCTATCGACAAGCTGCAGGACCACTACGGCGAAAAGGGCCTTCTGGCTATCGACGCACAGGGCTATCCCCCAGCGGACTTTGTGGACCAGCTCGGAATAGCAGCCAACCAGTGTCGGAATCGTTGACCGGTCATCCCCAATAGATCAACGGCTGTGCGGGCGACAGCGGGGCAATTAGCTGCCTGTCCCGCGCCTGTGCGGTCTGCTCAGAAAACACACTCACAAGGAATCTCATGAAAGGCATCAAATACGTAGCAGTCATGACGGCTGCGCTTCTTCTGGCGGGTTGTAGCAAGCCGGTCCTTGACTGGCGTAACGCGGACCTGAGTAACGGCAAGATCTACAAAGCCGGTGCGAACGAGCCCTTCGATGGTCAGGTGACCGGAGTACCCCACAGCCAGATCGAACCGCTGCTGGGTCCGCTGCGGAAGATCTTCCAAAACCTCAATACCAATCAGCCTACGAGCATGACTGCGCTGCTTGGGAACATGGACTACGTCTGCGACGTGGACGTGGAGGAGGGCCTGGTGGGAGGCCACTACATCTGTCGGTACCCGCAGTCACAGGTGGTGGCATATGAAGGTCGGCGCACAGATGGAGGCCTTGACGGTGAAACGGTGTTCCACACCAAGGCTGGCAATCCAGGTGTTGTTCTCGGGATGAAGGATGGAAAGGTCAATGGACGCATCCAGATCTATTTCGCTGACAACCCGAAGCAGCTCTCTTATGAAGCTGCTGCAGTCGATAGTGCACTGGAGGGTGAGGCCATCGCCTACTACCCGGATGGCAAGGTCAAGACAAAAGGCAGCTTCAAGGGAAGTGTCCCAATTGGCGTGTGGGAGGCCTACTGGGAGCAGAACGCGGCAGTCTCAGAGCGTGTGATGTACGAGAGCGGCAAGGTGGTCTCGCAGGCCCGCTACCTCCAGGACGGCACTGAGTACCTGACAGAGCCAGAGATGTGGGCACTCCACCGTTCTATCTCGGAGAGCGATGACTTCACGCTGACACCGAAGCAAGACGTACTGCTGGCAGAGGCTGAGAAGCGATACGGGTCAATTCGCCTGAAGACACCCTCGCAGCGCGAGGCTGCATCCAAGGCCAGGCAGGAAGCCATCCGAGCTAGCAAGCTCGCCCGCGGTCTAGATCCAGACTGCTGGGTCTGTGACGGATCCGATAAGCGCTAGTGCTGGGTGGATCGTTCGATAAGGGCGGGCGTGCGCAAGCACGTCCGCCTCTACCCCGTGATTTTGTTTTGCCTCATAGAAGCAGGCATAGAGAAGGAATGTTTATGAAAAACGTTCGCGTACCACTGTTGTTGGTGTCAGCAGTGATGGCACTGGCAAGCTGCAAGAAGGAAGAGCCGCTTACGCAGGCTGGTGACATCAACCTGGCTGGCTGCGAAGTAACCGCAGGGCTGACCGCAGCGCAGGCAGAGGAGGTGGACTGCGCGCCTGAGAAGGAAGCGGTTGCGCCAGTTGCCCAGGGAGCCGCAGCCACAGATGACCAAGTGATCAAGGAAGCATTGGACCGTCAGGCCTTCATATACGAACAAGCCGAAGAAGATGCCGAAGCTAGGCGTTCAACGACACGGGATCTGAACGGTGACGGTGTAGATGACCTAACGGTCGTGTATGTCCTCACGGCTACAAATGGGGGAAACGGCTATGCCACCCACCTGGCAGCCTTTGTTCGTGAGGACTCTGGCTTGAAGTTTGCTAGCTCCATTCCTGTAACCGGATACGGGCAGGCGGTAAAGGACTTCGCGGTGGTAAACGGAGTGCTGACGCTAACGGCGCTAGTGGCTGGTCCTGGGGATGGGACGTGTTGTCCGTCGTTAGAGCAGGTTCGGCGCTTTGCACTTGTAGACGGAGAGTGGAAGGAGGTCAGTCAGCCAATGTGAATCCGTCGAAGAGAGCAGCTGGATAGATTCACACCCTTGCTGCTGTAAATCTCTACGCTCAGATGCATAAGGTATGAGAGAAGGCAAGTTGCACCGAGTATTCAAAGTGATCCCAACAGTTAGTGACTAAGCTGCTAGTAGTAGGGGGGAATAGCGATGCGCACTTACCGTTTCTCCTAAAAATTAAATACGGCAGCAGTTCAGCCGTACCACGAAGGCCAGTGACCAACGTCGCTGGCCTTTTCTTTTTCCTGAAGGAGGGGCTCAAGGTGGCAACGTTCCATGTTCAAGTGAAGACGGGTGGTAAGGGTAGGGCACAGGAGCATGGTGCCTACATTGCGCGAGAGGGACGGCACCGTGCACGCGGAGATCTGATTGATGCGGGGTATGGAAATCTACCTTCTTGGGCAGGCGATGACCCTTCACAGCTATGGCGGGGCGCAGACAGGTTCGAGCGGGAGAACGGAAGTGCATACCGGGAAGTGATCGTTGCATTACCCAATGAGCTGTTTGGGGAACAGTTACGTAACCTGGTAGCTGATTTGATCAAGCTCCTGGCGGGAACAAGACCGTATCAGTACGCGGTGCATTGCCCGCGGGCTTCACTCGACGGCAGGGTCAACACACACCTTCACTTGATGGTGTCAGATCGACTGCCCGATGGTATTGAGCGTCCAGCCAGCCAGATGTTCCGGCGGTTCAACGGCGTGAAGCCTGAAGCAGGCGGATGCAGGAAAGATGGCGGTGGGATGACTCGCGCCACGTTGGCAGACAGGCTGGTTGCACTTCGTGCCAATGTGGCGGGTGTGCTGAACTACCATCTGGAGCGAGGTGGGTTTGAAGGACGGGTTGATCATCGGTCCTTGCAAGAACAGGGAGTCCCCCGGTGGGCGGAACGGCATTTGGGGCCAGCTCGCATTCGCCGGATGTCCCCGGATGAACGGTCAGCCTACGTGGATACGAGGTACTACAGTGAGCGTAATGGTCGCCTCTGAGGCACTGGGAGGCCAGAATTAGTCAGGCGCTGGAATGCTGGTCGAACGCGTGAATTCCAAGCGACTCCGCTCCATTTGGGGCAAAGTCGCATTCAGTGCACGGGTTCCTGGCCAGTAAAAGTCAGATTGCTCGATTGGGTGTTCGCGGGACCGGCAGAAAAAAGGCCGCCCCGAAGGGCGGCCATTGTTGTGCCAATGGGTCGATCAGAGCGGCTTGTTGCGACCGAAGAACGATGGGTTGAGTTCAATCACGAGCTTGCTCTTGGGCTTGAAGAGGGAGTCGTTCACAACGCGGACAACGCCGTCATCTTGCAGCAGGGAAAGTGCTGCATCGAAACGGCCCTGGTTGCGGATCGGCCCCGACTTGCGAACATCATTGCGATAAGCGCGGTTGCGGTAGCGATCCCAGTACTTGGTGTCAAGGTACTTGAACAGGGCACGTGCGTCCTTCTCGTCCTCGGGTAGGTTGTTGTGACCGCCGAATTCCTCCCTGAATTCGTCCAGATAGAAGGACACGATGTTGATGGCGCGCTGCAAGGTGGCGCGCTCGATCAGATCACCATCGATACCTTCGAAATGATGCAGGATGCCCGCGACACGGCTAGATATTTCCATGGCCTTGGATGCAAAGTCCCGGATGTCCTCGTAGACGCAGCCCTTAGCCAACTTGGGCTCGAGCATTTCCTGGTGCTGCACCCACAGGATCTTCGCATCAGAGGAGAAGCGCAGCACCTTCTTACTCACATCACCTTCGGCGTGGCGCTTATCGCGGGCTTCTTGCAAATCATTCATTCGCTTGTGGAATGCTGAGATGTGCACACCGAGCGCCGGATCGCCGTCGGTTATCTCATTCGGCATGCGATAGCCTTGCGTCGACTCTGGGTGGCAGAAAAGAAAACGTGCGAGGAAGCCTGAAGCGCGTGCAGCGTTCTTCGGCCCGGTCAGGAAGTCCAAGAGCAGATCCTCCTGGATCATGAAGCTGAGCGTCAGTCGCGGATTCGTTGCCCTGACGATCTCGTCTGCACGATCAAGCAGCATCAGCAAGGGGCCATCCCACAGCTTGTTGAGGCTAGCCGCATTCTTGAATGCTCCGCTCTTGAGCAGGGTTGCACCTTCGTCGCTGAGCATTGCAATCGACTTGCTATCACCCTGAACGGCATTGATCAGGCCACGTTCGGTGGCGTCCTGAATGATCATGCGTGTGTACGCGGGCTTCTTCGGCTCGCTTGCCTTATGCTTATCGAAGCGCAGGCGTAGCTCGCTGGTATCCTCACCGTTGGTGAAGCTGCGCGAGATCAAACGCGCCAGCGCCTTGTTTTCGATCGCCCAGTAGCTATGGTCGAGCTCATGGCGCTCCATAGCCGCTTCCTGCGCTAAGGAGTGAGCAAGCTCGTAGTCGTAGATCGGCTTCATAACGTACTTGTCGGTGGCCGTCTTGCGCTCGCCAGATTCCGCGACGGTCGCAAGGTAGAGGGCACAGGGGGTCGTTGAGCCATACGGCAGCATGACGTCAATGTCCGACTGGCATGCGATCGACATGGCGGTCAGGAAGGAGGTCGCAACCAATGCGTCCGGTGCCTGAATCACGTCCATGGTTTCCTCGACGGCCAACTTCACGGTCTTGTAGAGCTCGTTCACGGGGAACGGATAGGTAGGGATGTGCTTCTTCATTCGTGGTCCTTGCTCAGTTCTTCGGTGTTGTCAGGGCGCTTGGCGTGGGACGCCATCAGTTCCTTGAAGCGCGCAGGGTGCAGCTTCAGTTTCTGTCCCTGAAGGACTTCCAAGATGGCCTTCTGGCTGACCTGCTTGTCGAGTAGTTCCACGATGGTCGGATACAGCAGGGCAAACAGCTGGGCGTTCTGATGGTGCTTCTTGGGCTGCAGGGCTTTCAGTGCATCGTTGCAACGCTCCGCTTGCGCCAGCAACAGGTCGTCCTGGGTGGGGGCAGGGGTAACTTTCGTGTTCATTGGCTGCTCCTCAGTGTGCCGGCTGCGCTGCAGCGCAGGCGCGGACATAACCCAGGACTTCCGAACGCCACCAGGCGGTGGGCGAGCGGTCGGAGGTGCCGAGCTTGAAAGGCTTCGGAGCGCGAGCGTCATAGCAGGGCAAGCGCGCATTGAGGCGTGCGTACCAGGTACTCTTGGACACACCCACGATGGCGAGCACTTCCGGCAGGCGAATTGCCTGATCGCAGGTAGGTGCGCTCTGGAGCGACTGAAGGATCGCTTCCAGGCGCTGCAGCGTGGTCTGGTCTACGAGCAGCGTGTCGGTACTGGACACGCTGCTGAGGGCTTCCTTCGAGCGGGAAGCATTGACGTGGCCGCGGTTAGCGGTTGAGGCGTTGTACGACATGAACTTTTCCTTGGTTGATCACGGTGTTCCGCGATTTGCCGAGGATTTTGGGTCGTCATGCCAAGGTTGCTAAGCCACGAACTAGTGGGTGGCTTTACTTTATTCTCGACGTTTGCTAGGTGCGTATTCGCGAGCCTTCTTAAGCAATCTGTTGAAACTTGAGTGAATTTTGGCGTATGGGGTCTTCTTCTCCCCCCAAGCAGTGATCATCTGGTGCATTCGATCCCCTACATTGTCGGGAGATTGCTCACCGCTGATATTCCATTTTGCGAAAGCAGATACGGCAACGTCGTACTTAGGATCATTCTGGATGAGCTGGGCGATCTTGCCGCTCAGGACGTCTGAAAACTGAATTTTTTCAGTGACTTGGTAGCTCTCCATTACTTCCAAAGCCGCTTCAGCAATGGCGTCTCGTGGCCCATTGTTCTCACCAAGTACGCGTGTTGCACGTTTGGATTCGGCTTCGGTTACCGGCGAGTGGGTTGTACCCAAGTAAAAGCTGCATTGAAGCAGGGCATGCATGGCTCGCTGTTCATCTGCAGTGTTGTACGCGTTCCTGGCTTCGATCCAAAACGCAATTGCAATTTCAAGCGCCCCATCAATGGTGATGGTTGCTTTTGGCTTGAGGGTGTCACGCTGCAGCTGAAGTTGCCGCAATTTTTCATATGCAACTTGGCCGTACTGGGCATGCTCGTCGTCACTTCGCGTCAGTTGCACCCCCGCCCATGCGTCAGCAATGTCATCGTCAAGCTTCTTGAATGCATCGGAATTCTTCAGAATGCTTGCAAGCTTCCAATTCGCATATGCGGTTGCGCTCCCTTCGTTCATGAGACGTTTGCAGGTCTTTTCCCATAGCGCCACAAATGGGCCTGGTTCGTACTGCCGGTTCTCATGTGCGCTTCTGATCATGTTAAGAAGGCGATCAAATAGCAGGCCCATGGCTGGGAGCATTTCACCACTGTTGTAGGTTCCAGTTGGGCGATGATTGGATGGGCGCGGTGAGGTCGGAACTAATGGCTGGATGGACGAGTCCATCTTCCAACTGGTATTCCGCCTGGAGGCGAGAGCGCTGTCCATATCCGTGTTGAGCATGAATTTCTTCCGTGGTTAGATTTTGCAAGGTGTGCCGCTCCTGAAGCCGTCTCGCAAGACGAAGTGGCAGATTGCGGATTGTGTCCTGAGTTTGGTCTACCGTCACGCTGCGATGGGTTGTCTATTCATAAATCCACCCGGCCTGTAGATGCCTAAGCGCTACCGCCCCAGATCTTTTTGGTTCAGCCGCATCAGGAAGTACAGGCGCCAGACGCATTCGTGGTTCCGGGCTTAATCAAAGCGCCGAAGTCACGCTCAGGAAATCGTCGCGCTCCAAATCGCGCATCGCCAAGTACTGAAACCGTTGCTGATCGCCCAGGAGCGAGTGATTCAACTGGCCTGGGATCTGCCAGGCGAAGAACGGACCGACACTCACCCGGTGGTAGAATTCCAGATGTTGTTTGACGCCATTGAAGTCCTGCGCTCCAAACTGTTCGAGCGGTCGGCCATCACTTCCGAGTTGAAAGTTCTGGCAGAGACAGACAGCCTGCCCGGTGTACTGAATCGGCGTGCACTGGAAATGGTTGTGCGGCAACGTTATCAGGGTCCGTTGCTGACACGACGAGGCGCCGTCATTTTGCTAGATGTGGATCGTTTCAAGGCCATCAACGATCAGTACGGGCATCCAGCCGGGGACGAAGTACTTGTCCAAGTTGCCCGCTTGTTGCTGGGTCTAGTGCGCGAGACCGACACTGTCGCGCGATATGGGGGTGAAGAATTTCTGATCTTGCTTTGGCCAGAGGATCTGTCAGGTGCTCGATACTTTGCAGAATCACTACGGGAAGCGCTCGAGGCACACAGCATTCAGACCCCCGATGGCATGCGGATTCGGGTAACGGCGAGCTTTGGTGTTGCCGAGGGATATCTGGATGCGCTCGGGTGGCGCGCACTAGTCCGGGCGGCCGATAACGCCATGTATCAAGCAAAGGAGCAGGGGCGAAACCAGGTTCAGGTCGCATCGTAGCGGTTTCCGTACCCCGTACTTCGATTCATCGTGACTTCCATTTCTTTCGTCTAAACTCCGCCGCCTTCCTGATTGGAGGTAGCGCATGAACATGGTCCGCTCCCTGGTCCCATTGATACTGATAACGGTCGTGGCAGGCTGTGCAACCCAAGCGAGACCTGGAGTCGATGCCCGGCCGGAAGGCGTGCCCGAAAAGTCTTTGCCAGGTACTTCCGGGCGAGTGGCAAGCCCGGTGCCTGCGTTCATGGGCGGTGGCAAGGATTGGACCATCAACATCAAATCTACGGGACAGGGCAATCATGACGTTGAGCTGGTTCGTGAAGGAGAGCGCATGGAAGGCACGCTTCTCTATCGCGGGCAGCCTGCGGATGCCCCCAGCTCGCTGTCGGTGTTGCTCGGAGAAGTCCAATCAGGTGGTAAGTCGCACGCCATCATCGTGGAAATCCTGCGTCAATCCTGTGTTGACGAGCGCGGCGTAGATACCCGTACGAGCGTATACATCACTCTGGAAGGCCAGCCGCAGTTACGCGGATGTGGACACTTGGCGGTTTACTGATTCGGGCTGAAGGCGCGGACGGAACCTATTGATGGCTCGCGTGCCAAGTAATGAACTCCTGCGCGGGCAGTGCCTTGGAGTACAGCCAACCCTGTCCCCAAGCGATACCCGATTCCCGGAGCAGATTGGCCTGCTCCGGGTGCTCAATGCCCTCCGCAACTACAACCCTTTGGCTGGCGCGGATCAGCGGAGAGAGTCCAGCCAGTAGTCCTTGGGAGTCAGGCGCATCGATATCATCCACGACGCGCTTGTCCAACTTCAATACGTCAACTGGTGTTTGGAACAGCACGAGCAGGTTGCTGTCGTCCATGCCCACATCGTCCAACGCAATACGCACCGAATCGGACGCCAAATCCTTAAGCTCCTCTAGCCCCACGGCATCCGGGATCCCCCGTTCCGTGATCTCTAGAATGATCTGTTGACGTACATCGATTAGGCGCGATTTCCTAGCGGCATACTCCAATCCGCCACGGCCGAGAATTTCCGGAGGTACATTGATGCTCAAGTGAGCATGGGGGTGCTGACGAAGCCATGCGCCAAGTTCAGTCTCGACAGTATCGATAACCCAGTAGGTCAGCAGCCCAGCAACAGGCGTTCCCTCGATGGATGGAATGAACTGCATGGGCATGATCACCTTCTCGCCACGCCGCCAGCGAACCAGCGCCTCGGCCCCCACACAACGGCCGCCGTTCTGCAGATCGACCGTGGGTAGGTACTCTAGGAAAAGTTCGCCGTTCAGCAGGGCGTCGCGGACTTCGTTCACGAGTAGCCGTGCGTCATCATTCACCGATGCCCTCTCCCCAAGTCACCTGACGATACTTTTACGCTCGTGACTGACCCCAGACAAGATGGTCGCCGAATAGTACCGATACTGTGGGTGATAGTAGGCCCCTATTTGGCAACGACTTCTTGCGCCTGAGTATTGGTTGCTGATGGTGCGATCGATGCTTGAGAGGCACGCTGAACCAAGCGGTCTATGGCTTCTTCATCTGCTTGCCCGGCATGGGCAAACGCACGCGCTGCAGCCTGTCGGATGGTCTCAAGTTTTCTTGCACGTATGGCTGCAGCGAGGGTTTCCGCCTCTTTCTCCAGAGATCGCACGAGATCTTCCAGTAACGTTAAATGCGAGTCTAGGGTCATCAAAGATGCTGGAACGCAAAAGAACTATTTGAACCCGTTGTTGTCGGGCGCACAAGGGAGGCTGATCGGAGAGTTGACCAGTGCACGCGGAGAAAGCTGGTGACTGGACTCGCTACACATACTACAAATCAGCCAGCCAATGTCATCGGGCGGCCCTTGCGCAGGGGGCTAGCGCTCCGGAGCTGCGTGCGCCCCATTCATCACTTCCCAGCTTCTTGAACGCTTGAAAAAGTTGAGTAGTCGGCCGGAACTAACCACAAGCAGCTTGTTGGTTTGGTCATACGTGCGTTGAGGTTCGACGAAGTGCAGACTGCGTGCTTCCGGTGTCAGGTCAAGTGTCTGCAAATATCTGCGAAAGCCCGAACTTCAACCTGCAGCGGCTGGGTGGCTGATTGAGTACCTCAAGATGCAGCGGCGACTCTACTTGTCGGATAGCAGCAGAAGCTCTCTAACGGAGGGGCGAGAGATTAGGGGTTCCTGTTGTGGATAGACTTGGGCAGAGTACTCCTGCTCCAGGTAGATATGTCCGGTAACAGGCCGATGGTTAGGTGAGTAAGATTTCATCGCGCTTTTCAACAAGGAAGTCGAGCAATGCCCGCACCTTTGCGGGCATCTGCTCACGCGTCGGCGTGTAGAGGTAGAAGCCCGCCTGAGTGTGCATCCACTCGCGCAGGACGCGGACCAGGCTTCCGTCAACCAAGTGCTGATGAATCCCAATATCAATGTGCTGGATCAGGCCCAAGCCCTGTAGTGCGGCGCGGGTCATGCCTTCATCATCGTTGGTGGTGAGGTTGCCAGTGACTGCTTGCGTGAAGTGCTGCCCCTTTCTGCCAGGCTCGTTGAAATCCCAGTCGTGGAGTGCGCCGCTGCCGGAGTACCGGTAGTTGATGCAGTTGTGCTGGCCCAGGTCGGCAGGGGTCCTGGGAGTGCCATGCTGCTCGAAGTATGCGGGTGAACCAACCACTGCCATCGACAGTGGCGGCGTCACCGGCACCGCGACCACGTGATCGGCCAGGCTGCGTCCCAACCGAATGCCTGCGTCGCATCCGTCGGCAATGATGTTCGACAACGGCTCAGCCATGATCAGTTCAAGCCGCAGTTTGGGATAGCGGGCGTAGAACTCCACCAGATGAGGCTCGATCAATGCTTTAGCGGCCATCCGTGAGGTATTGACCTTGACCAGGCCGGATGGCTCACCGCTGGCGTCTCCCAGATGGCGGACTGCGTGCTCGATCTCGGCGAGCTTCGGTTGCAGCGTGCTGAACAGCTGCTGCCCGGCTTCGGTAAGCGACATGTCGCGCGTGGTGCGGTAGAGCAGCTTCACCCCCAGCTGTTTCTCCAGTGCCTTGAGGTTTTGCGAGAGCGCGGCCCGCGACACGCCCATCTCCATTGCCGCCCGGGTGAAACTGCGGTGGTGGACGATATGGGCGAACCAGGCCAGCGAGGGAAGGAGGGAAGGATCCATTCCTTATTGTAAATTTCTGCTTATCAGTGTTGTGTCAAATCTGGTCTTCCGGCTACCAATTGACGGGCGTACCTTGCACCTGTCGGGCCGCATCGGCCCCCAGCCACGACAGGAAAGCAGCAATGGAAACGATCAGCTTCCGCAACAGCGACATGTACTGGGACATTGCGGCGACCCTGCAATTTCCTCCCGACTTCGACAAGGGGAAGAAATACCCAGCCATCATAAGCGCGCACCCCATAGGGAGCTGCAAAGAGCAGACCTCGGGGAACGTCTATGGCAAGGCACTGGCTGAAGCGGGCTTCGTCGTGATTGCGTTTGACCGCAGCACCCAGGGCGGAAGTGGCGGCGAGCCACGCTACATCGAGGATCCAACGTTGGCCGTGGAGGACTTCCGTCACGTCGTGGACTACTTGGTCACCCTGCCATATGTGGATGAAGACCGAATCGGGGTACTTGGAATCTGCGGTGGCGGTGGCTATGCCATCAACATCACCATGACCGAACGCCGTATCAAGGCATTGGCGAGCATCACCGGCGTGAACTTCGGACGCCTATGTCGTGAAGGCTTCAGTGGCTATGACCCGATTGGTGCGCTTGAGGCGATGGCGAAACAACGCACTGCAGAAGCGCGCGGTAGCGATCTCCAGGTCGATCTGTTCGTTCCACCTTCGTTGGAGGCCGCGGCGCAGGCTGGTATCAGCGATATCGATGTGCTGGGTGCTACCGACTATTACCGCAACCGCTGCGTGAACGATGGTGCCGGTACGAGAGCATTGTTCTCGCATCGCAGTGCGGCCGTAGGCTGGGACGCGTTCCATCTGGCCGAGACGCTGCTGACCACGCCGATGATCGTGGTGATGGGGGACCAGCCCGGCGGTTTCGGGGCCTATCGCGATGGTCAGGAAATCTACGGTCGTGCAGCTTCAAAGAGCAAGGAACTGGTGGTCGTGGCGAACACCTCCCACTACGAGCTCTATGATCAGCCGGGTCCTGTCGGCAAGGCGCTGGAGCGTGTGGTTCCGTTCTTCAAGCAGCACTTGGCGCGTTAGTCGGTGACCGGGAGGGGAAGATGCTTGAGAACGTCCTGATCCTGGGGGCCTGCGGGCAGATCGCCCGCCAGGTGACCGACATGTTGAGTAACCAGGGCAAGGTCCGGTTGACGCTGCTCGCGAGGCATGTCCGCAAGCTGCATCGTGTTCCTGCCAATGCCCGCATCGTGGAAGGCGATGTTCTGGACAAAATCGTGCTGGCCCGTGCGATGGAAGGACAGGCTCTGGTCTACGCCAACCTCACTGGCGAGGACATCGATGAGCAGGCAAACGCCGTCATCACGGCGATGAAGGCAGTACATGTCAGACGTCTTATCTTCGTTACGTCGCTGGGAATCTACGACGAGTTGCCGGGGAAGTTCCAGAAGTGGAACAAGACGATGATCGGCGAAGAACTCAAGCCTTTCCGCCGCGCAGCAGACGTCATCGAGGCGTCGGGACTGGACTACACGTTATTGCGCCCAGCTTGGCTGACCGACGCGAACAACGTGGACTACGAAATCACATCCAAGGGCGAGACATTCAAGGGTACTGAAGTATCACGCCGCAGTGTCGCGGACCTGATAGCCAAGATCATCGTTGAACCGACGCTTTATGTGCGCGCCAATCTGGGCGTCAACAAACCCGATACCGATGGCGACAAGCCGTCGTTCTATTGAAACATCCGGGAAATACAGCAATGAAGACCAACAAGATCAACATCCCGAACCGCAACGGCCAAGGCATCACGTTGTCGGCCATCATCAACCATCCCGACGGTTTCGATGCGTCGAAGCAGTATGCAGCGGTCATCGTTTCACACCCCGGTGGTGGAGTGAAGGAGCAAACTGCCGGCACCTACGCACACAAGCTGGCAGAGGAGGGGCTGGTCACGATCGCATTCGATCGTTCGTACCAGGGTGAAAGCACGGGAGAACCCCGCCAGTTGGAGAATCCGCATGTCAGCACCGAGGATGTCAGTGCCGTGCTGGATTATCTGACCACGTTGCCTTATGTGAATCCCGGGCGCGTTGGTGCGATGGGTATCTGTGCGGGTGCCGGTTACACCGTGAACGCAGCTATCAATGACCGTCGCCTGAAGGCAATCGGCACTGTCAGCGCGGTGAACATCGGGCAGATGTTCCGCAATGGCTGGGATAACAACGTAACAGACATCGATGCGACTCCCTACATCAAGGCTGGATCCGATGCGCGGACGGCTGACGCGGGTGACAAGGGGTTTGCGACCATGCCTCTGGCGCCATTGAAGAAGGAAGATGCACCGAATGCCGAGTTGGCCGAAGCATGGGAGTACTATCACACGCCGCGTGCGCAACATCCGAATGCACCGGGCGTTGCGACCGCACGCAGCCTGGGCCAGATCATCACCTACGATGCGTACCACAAAGCCGAGGCCTTCCTGACCCAGCCGATACAGATCGTCGTCGGCAGCGTGGCCGGTAGCAAATGGATGAGCGATGATCTGTACTCGCGCGCGGCAAGCACGGACAAGCAGTTCCATGTGGTCGATGGCGCGAACCACATGTCGCTCTACGACGTGCCGCAGTATGTCGAGGAAGCAGTGGCCGTCCTGGCATCCTTCTTCCAGTCCCGGCTCTGAGATGCAGGCGTTAGGCTGCCGTTGATTAGGGATGTTTATCGGGAATAGGGAAGGGCTCCTTCCGGCACACAATGGCTGCTCGCACACTGCATGTGCACCCAGCTGGCCCGAGTGAAGTTGACATTCTTTTGGGAATGGATTAATCAGACGCCCTAGCTCGGTGAGCCGCGCTAGGGGGGACGAGCCACCGGTGGGGTGGTTCGGCTGACGAAGGTGATTTCGACTTGCATGGCAGCACGGTCGGTCCCTACTGCTGACCGCGTCTGCCTCGTTCATGGAGGACGACGGCAATGCGTACCTTTTTGACTCTACGTTCGCTGCTTACATGCTGGATCGCGAGCATTTTGCTGCTGTTCACGGCATCGGCTAACGCTGAAACTTACTGGCTTGATTCGCGGGCCGATCCCAACCAGACCCGCTTCCCCAACAGCGAGGAAGCCTGCCTCACAGGTGAGTTGCAGCGCCGCCTGGACGGATACACGGCCGCCAGTAGCTTGCCGCACCGCATCATTTCGGCCTACGTCGGGCCTGACCTCGGCGGTGAGGTCATTTGCCGCGGTACGTTGCAGAAGAGGCAGTTCAACACTTGGTTCGGGGTCGAGATCGTGGACGTGATGGTCTACGGCCCGAACGGCACCGCGCCGCCATGTCCGCTCGGCGGTCTGGCCGACCCGGAAACCGGGCAATGCGGAATCCCCAAGTGCAACAATGATTGCCCCGCCGACGGTGGCAACCAGTCAAATCCCATCGCCAGCGCCACTGGCAACAAGCGTCAGCGCGAGCCGGATTACCTCGGTACCGGCATGTTTCCTCTGGAGTTCACGCGGTACTACAACAGCCATCGGGTGCCTGACAATCGGCGTCTGCCGATCGGCGTTGGTTGGACACACAGCTATGCGGCCAGAGTGGTGCCGATGTTCGTGGGTAGCTCCGTCACGCGCATCCGCGTGTATCGACCCAACGGCGCCATCCAGACGTTTAACCTAGTCGGCTCCAACTGGGTCGGTGACGCTGATGTACCGGAGCGTCTGACCGCCACGGTGTCCAGCGGAGCCTTGGTCTCGGCAACGTACCGGCGGGCGGACGATACCGTAGAGACCTATAACGAGTTCGGTCAGCTGACAACGATCACCTCTCCAGAAGGGTTCGCGCAGGCACTGACCTATACGGGGGGGGCCAGACTCCTTCGGGTTACCGATCCGCAGGGGCGGACATTGACCTTTGGGTACTCATCAGCGGGCCAGCTCGTCACGCTGACGGACAGCGCCGGGGCGATCGTCACCTTCGGCTACAGCGGCGACGACCTGGTCAGCGCTACCTATCCAAACGCTATCTCAGGCACCAACATTCGTACGTATCATTACAACGAGTTGGGCCAGACCGGCGGTGTGTCGCAGCCGCATGTCCTGACCGGGATCACCGACGAGAACGGAAACCGCTTCGCAAGCTGGGGATACGACGCGAACCGACGTGCGGTGCTGAGCGTGCATGGCCCCTACGCAACCGGCACCGCCGATCGCACGGCGCTGCAGTTCAACGGGGACGGCTCGGCAACAATCACTGACAGCTTGGGTCAGGTCCGCGATTATGCCTTTGCTTCGAGCCAACGAGTCGCCCGGCTCACCGCACTCGACGCACCCTGCGATGGCTGCGCCAACGCCGCTGCTGCGCGGACCTACGACAGTAACGGTTACCCGGCCAGCGCCACCGACTTTGAGGGTAATGTCACCCAAACCACGTACAACACGCGGGGCCTGCTCACCCAGCGCGTGGAAGCGGCCACCGATACCACGGGCAGCAAGCGGACGGTGCAGACCGATTGGCATGCCACGTTCCGTCAGCCAGTAGAACATCGTACCTACGACGCCAGCGGCACCATGGTGGCTAGGGAAACGCTGACCTACAACACCCGTGGTCAGATCCTCACGCAGACCCGAATCGACCCGGTAGCCACGATCAGCCGTACTGTCACCTACGCCTACTGCGAAGCCGGCGGCGTCAGCGGCGGCGCCTGTCCGTTCGTCGGCCTGCCGGTCAGCGTGGACGGGCCACGCGCGGACGTCACCGACCTGACCGGATACACCTACTACCAAGCCAATCACAGCACCTGCGCCTCGTCGCCGACGACTTGCCTCTATCGTAAAGGCGACCTGTGGAAGGTCACTGACGCTTTGGGTCGGGTTACCGAGTTTCTCCGGTACGACGGCAATGGCCGCCCGTTGTCCATCGCCGACCCGAATGGCGTGATTACCGACATCGAGTACCACCCGCGCGGCTGGTTGATCGCAATGAAGGTCCGTGGCCTCAACAACAGTGTCGAGACTGACGATCGCATTACCCGGATGGCGTACTGGCCCAACGGACGCGTACAGCGAATCACCCAGCCCGACGGTGCCTACCTGGACTTCACCTACGACATCGCACAACGGCTGGTACGGATTAAGGACAGTGATGGCGGGTACATCGCTTACACGCTTGATGCCGCTGGCAATCGTGTCGCTGAGGAAACACACGACGCAGCCAATATCCTTCGGCACTCGCTTTATCGGGTCTACAACGTACTGGGTAGGTTGGAAACCACGGCTGACGCTTCCAGCAACCCAACCGACTACGCGCGTGACGGCAATGGTAACCCGACCACGATCATCGATGCGCTGGGTCGCGTCACCAGTCATCAGTATGACCCACTGAACCGACTTGCCCGCACAGTGCAGGACGTCAGTGGCATCGCGGCGCAAACCGTGACTACCTACGATCCCTTAGACCGGATCATCCAGATCACAGATCCCAAAGGCTTGCAGACGCACTACACCTACAACGCGCTTGGCGATCTCTTGCAGCTGGATAGCCCGGACACAGGAATCGCCACCTACGGCTATGACAGTGGCGGCAATCGTACCGATCAAACTGACGCCCGCGGCCAAGCTTCGGCCTACGGCTATGACGTCCTCAACCGGGTGACCAGTGCCACCTTCGCCGGTGCGCCGACCTTAGGGGTGATCTACCAGTACGATACCGTGGGTTCGGCATGCGGTAGCGGTGAAACCTTCGCGCTTGGCCGGCTTACCGGCATCGTAGACGCCAGCGGCAGCACGTCTTACTGCTACGAGCGTTTCGGCCAGTTGGCGCGTAAGGTCCAGGTCACCAACGGGCTCACGTTCGTAGTGCGCTACACCTACACTCCAAGCGGCGACCTGCTCACTCTGACGTACCCGGATGGGACTGTGGTGGACTATGGGCGTGATGCGCAGGAGCGGATCGCACAGATTGGCGTTACCGGCCCGGGAGCTAGCCGTGAGGTGCTGCTGAGCGGGGCCTCCTACGCGCCCTTCGGCGCTACGACGGGATGGAGCTATGGCAACGGCCGACACTTGGGTCGCTCCCTTGACCTGGACTACCGTGTCGCATCGGTCCTCGATGCTGCCTCGGGCGGTCTCGACGCGGGGTTCGCATACGACGCCGTTGGCAACCTGCAGCGGCTGCATGACGGTGCTTTGGCATCGCCGCCGCGGGCCACCCTGGACTACGACAATCTCAACCGTCTGACTGCATTCCGCGACGGTGTGACAGGGGCGCCGATCGACGCCTACACCTATGACGCCACCGGCAACCGTACCTCGTTCGCCAGCGCCGCGGGTACCCAGGCCTATCTGTACACACCGGGTAGCCATCGTCTCGCGACCATTGACGCCGCCGCCCGTGGCTATGACGCGGTGGGCAACACGACGTCAATCGGCGGGACCGCGAAGTCGTTCACCTACGACGCGACCAACCGGTTGAGTGAAGTAAAGACGAGCGGTGTCATCCTGCGCCAGTACGCCTACAACGGCACCGGAGAACGGGTTCGCAGCTACTTCGGTAGCTCGAGCACCTACAGCGTCTACGACGAGGCCGGCCACTGGCTTGGCGACTATGACGGCTCTGGCTCGCCGATCCAGCAGGTGATCTGGATGGACGATCTTCCGGTCGGCCTGCTCGTCGGGGCCTCGCCGGCAACCGGACGCCTCCACTATATCCAGCCAGATCACCTGGGTACGCCGCGTGCGGTCATCGAGCCCACTCGGGATGTTGCTGTGTGGACCTGGGACCTGAAAGGCGAAGCTTTCGGCGACAGCGCTCCAAACGAAGACCCCGATGGGGACAGCATTTCGTTTACGCTCGACATGCGCTTCCCCGGGCAACGTTTCGATGCGGCCAGTGGTCTCAATTACAACTACTTCCGAGATTACGAGACGGGCACCGGGAGATATATCCAAAGTGACCCAATCGGGCTGTGGGGGGGGATCAGTTCGTACGCCTATGTGGGGTCAAACCCCTTGGCCTTCACCGACTATCTTGGTTTGGCGAAAGATCAAGCATGCATTGCTGCCTATGCCGCAGGCGGAGCGGTTTGTGGTGGAGTTGTTGGCTACTATGGTGGCGGTGCATTGGGCGGAGCTGGAGGTGCGATAATTTGCAGCCCGTCTGGTCCGGGTGCGGCTGTTTGCGCCGCGGGTGGTGCAGCGGGTGGAAGCATTCTGGGAGGCGCCGTTGGCGCAGCAGCGGGAGGAATACTGGGCAACCTCGCTGGTCAGGCGATGTGCCCGGATGAGGATGATCGCGAGAAGCGATGCAACGAGAACTTGGAACGTGATTTGGCGACTTGCAGCGTACTGGGAAGGCGATTCGGAAAGAAGGAATACGAAGTCTGCCGACAGCAAGCAATGGCTCGATACGGAAACTGCCTGAGCGGAAGGGACGATGGTATAGATGCCCCGCTGCCACCTTGGGACAAACTATGAATTCTGAAAAGTCAAAGCGCGGAATTCTCGTACGGCTAACTGCCAGCGATGTAGGAATGTTCGTGACCCTGGATGACGTTGAGCAACAACTACCCCTACAAAAAAACTGGCTACAGCGAGAACTAATTACAACAAAGGAAATCGATGAGGTTCAGTTCGATCGATTGGAGTTCGACGAGAAGGAGTTGGCAAACTTCGGCTACTACATAATGGCGAGACTTCATGCATTTAAGAGCATGGGAGAATCGCCATAGCCTAAGTCTGCCGACAGGCCAAAATGGGTAAAAACGCCGCGATCCCGTGAGGGGCGCGGCGTTTTTCTTAGGTGAACTGACCCACCTCCAGAAAACTAGTGCAGGCTAAAGTAGAGACGTCGGTAGCATTGGGCCCCGTGACGAACGAGGCTTCAGGCATGAAGAAGTCCCGTTTTCACCGAGGAGCAAATTGCCTACGCGCTGAAGCAGGCGGAGCTGGGAACGGCAGCGGGCGAGATCTGCAGGAGGGTGGGTATTACCGAGGCCACCTTCTACGTATGGCGGAAGAAGTACGGCGGGCTCGGGCCTTCAGAGTTGAAACGTTTAAGGCTGCTGGAAGAGGAAAGCCCCAAGCTCAAGCAGTTGGTTGCCGATCTCAGTCCGGACCAGGCCATGTTGCAGGAGATGCTCGGCTAAGAGGGGTTTCTTCGACAAACGGCGCTGCTGTCCAAGTAAGTCCAATAGCATCCAATCAACTAAGGGGTACAAGTGGGGGTATTTTCAATGTGAGTTCTATTTTAATTTCATTTAAAACATATGGTTGTATCGACTATTTGGGTCGGATAAGCGCACCATCGCCTGATCCCATGGCGTCCAGGCAAGTCCAGAATTCATGACAAGCCCGCAGAAATGCGGGCTTTTTGTGCGTCTTGGTCCGAGCTTGTCCCCGGACATCTGTGCGGTATCTGGGGTGGCGATGACGGCTGCCTGAGTTTGGTATTGTTGATCGACTGCCATGCCCGGGAACTATTGGGTTGGCCGCTGTCGCATACCGCCAAGACAAGCGCTGAAGACGATGACCCTGGATGCGGCATATGCCGTTACATTTAGCGCGTGGCCAGGGCAGCAGCAGATGGCTCATTGCGGAATCGTTCCGGGATAACCGGCTGTTCGATGAAATATTTTCAACATCGAACAGGACGCGGTTACGCGGCATGCCGTTGCGAATGGCGGCAAAGCGCCGGACCGAAATCATCGAGGGGAGCCGAAAGGAAGATGAGATATTTCAGGGATATCAATTTCCACACCGTTGACTACGATCGAGATGCTGAATGGATTTGGCTCTCAAACAACGTTGATTTCATCTACTCATGTGTTGTTTATCAGGAGAAAATAAAAGCAGCCGGGATTGCAAAATTGAACATCTATCTTGGAGCCCATGACCATCCGTGGGACCGGGAGGTCATCGGCGGGATCACTGCGGTCAAGGAGATGTTTTATCCAAGTGCAATTGACAATGGGCGGGAGTTTTTTGAGCGGTCACTGAGCGATGTAATTGCCAATGCTCTGTATAAATTATCTTCCGCCGGTTGTATGGATCGCCTTTGTGTGGGAAAGGTCGAGGAAAAGGTTCTATCTACGAATTTTGTCTACTCTCATGTTGTGAGTAAATTTCGCAGAGGTACTGATGGCCGAAGATTTGTACTTTCGTTGGAAACGGAGTTTGAATCGGTGCGATTTGTTCTGCTGGATGTGGCGAGAGAGGTCAAGTATCGGTTGTTGAATTTCTGGCCGTCTCCGTGGGTTGCACTGATGAAACTTCAATCGGCTGAATTTACCGAGGATGGCCGCCTGCAGGTTGTCATTCGTTGGCACGATGGTAGTGAGAGGGAAAGGTGGGGACGAAGAGTTTGCGAAGTTGATTCGGAATTGAATTTTCGCGAAGTTGCTGTGGTTGGCGAGAGAAAGAAGGGCTTTGAATTTGAAGTTCCATAGCTGCTTTGGTGCTTGCGTGATCACCGAACCGACTGCGGCACCCGCCGCAGCTTGCTTACGTCATAGCCCATTGCCTTGATGCGCTCCACTGCACGTTGGTAATCCGCCGCCGAAACCTGTGGGGTGCGCGCCATGTACCAGACGTAGTCGCGTTTGCTGCGGGCGACGATGGTCTGGCTGTAGCCATCGTCCACCCAGGCGATGATGTATTCGGCCTGGATCGGCCAGATGAACTGCATGCCCCAGACCGCACCCTTGCCTTCAGCTTCGACCTTGCCGATGGGGTGCATTGATTTCAGTGGCGCCTGAAAGCTGCCTTTGCGATACGTGAAAGTGGTCTGGATGCGTCCGTCGGGCCGCATCGCGTAGCTTTCCACCGCATCGAAGGCTTCGCGCTCGGGCCGCGATGGGATATGCGCGATCACGTACCAATCGCCCATGAAGCGCGGTACATCCACCGACGCCGGGCGCGGGATCGGGCGGGTGTCCAGGTTGCTGCAGCCAGCGCCGAACAAGGCAATGGACAGCATCGACAGAATTGGAAGGGTTCGCATGGTCGGGCCTGCCTTCAGCGTGGACGGAACAGGTAATGCGCCACCAGCCATTGCTGGCCGTCGTCGTAACCGAACAGCTCCGCGCAGGCCATCCAGAACATGCGCCACCGCTGCCACCAGATGCGTGCGGCGGCGTCGCTGCCGTAGGTCTGCACCAGCAGCGGCATGACCTGCTCGCGTGCGGCATCCTGCCGTTGCAGCCAGTGGTTGGCGGTGCGTTGGTAGTGGCTGCCATCCAGCAGCCAGCGCTGCTGCAGCTGCATATCGCGCTGGAAATGCAGCAGGGTATCGGCGGCCGGCATCAGCCCACCGGTGAAGAAGTGGCGGCCCATCCAGTTGTCCTCGCCGATCGTGTCGAACGGATACATGTGCGTGCGATGGGCAAAGATATGCACGAACAACGCGCCATCCGGCTTCAGCCAGCGCGAAATGCGTCCAAGCAGGCGCTCGTAGTTGCGGATGTGTTCGAACATCTCCACCGATACGCAGCGGTCGAAGGTGGCGGCAGACAGCTGCAGTTGATTGACGTCGATGGTCAGCACTTCGACGTTGGCGAAGCCGCGCGCCTTGCACTGGGCCAGGATGTGCTGGCGCTGGCTGTGTGAGTTGGAGATCGCGGTGATGTGCGCGTCCGGGTAGCGCTCGGCCATCCACAAGGTCAGCGAGCCCCAGCCACAGCCCAACTCAAGGATGTGCTGGCCATTGGCGAGGCCGGCGCGCTGCCCGTACAGCTCCAGCATCGCGTCCTCGGCCTGGTCCAGGGTTTCAGTGCCGGTGCGGTAGTAGCAGCTGCTGTACTTCAGGCGATGGCCAAGGCAGGCCTGGAAGAATGCAGCGGGTACTTCGTAGTGCTGGCGGTTGGCAGCATCCACATGTAGGGCTACCGGGCTGCTGGACAACTCGGCGATGCGCCGGCTGAAGCGGTCCGACTGCGCTTGCTGGCCTTCTTCCGATTCTTCTTCCAGTCGCTGTGCGCACAGCTGGCGGATACCCCAACGCAGGGCGGCATCCGGCAACCAGCCGCGCTCGGCCCAGCCGGTCAGCCCGGGCTCGGCATGGATGGTGGAATCCAGTGGCGTGGCTGCGGTCATGGCGATTGCTCCTTGGCAGTGCGAGGAAACCACGGGAAAAACATCGACGTGCTGCGCTGGTACGCGCGGTAGTCTTCGCCACGGCTGCGTAGCGCCTGCTCCTCGGTGAACGGCACGCCGCTCAGGTAGCGCAGGAACAGGTACATCAGCACCGGTCCCGCCCATGCCAGCCACCACAGCGGCGAACCGGCCGCCAGCAGCACGTAGCTGAACCAGTGCAGCCATTCGAAGAAGTAGTTGGGGTGTCGCGAGTAGCGCCACAGACCCTGCCGACACGTGCGGCCTTTGTTGCCTGGGTCAGCACGGAAACGCGCGAGCTGGCGGTCCGCTACTGATTCGCCGAGCACGCTCAACAACCAAACCAAAGCCGCTGCGACTACCCAGCCATAGCCATCGGTGCGCGGGTTGCTGGCCACCGCGACAAACGGCAGCGCGAACAGCATTATCAACAGCGCCTGGGCAATGAAAAATCCGAAGATCTTGCCTTGGTGGCTGTGCCAGTGTTCGCGCAGATACTTGTAGCGGCCGTCTTCGGACTCGTGTCGCACGCGCTGCCATAGATGCAGGGCAAGACGGCTTCCCCACAATCCACCGAGCACGGCCAAGCTGATGCGCGGCAAGGCTGCGCCGTCGCCGAGCCATGCTAGCAATAAGGCAGCAGCGGCCAGGCCCTTGGCCCAGAGCACATCGACGATGCCGATATTGCGATGGCGGCGCTGCCAGGCCCAGCCCCAGAGCATGATCGCCACGGCGTACAACAACACCCAGCCTAGATTGCTCATGTGGAAGCACCTGTCAGTGGAGCTCGGGTGGGTCTCTGGGACCAGCGGCGTGCGCTCGTGACCAGCAGCGTCAGCGCCACGCTCCAGCCGATGCCAAGCAGCAGCAATCCCTGCCAAGCGGGCGCAGCAAGATGCACAGCATCAAAGCCGCGTGCGGCGGATAGATAGGCCAGCGGTGTCAACAGCAGCCCGAACGTCACCGGCAGCAGCCAATGCCGTTGCAGGAAGGCCATCGAGGAAGTCAGGGTCATCGCAAACGCTGCCCACAACGCCATGATCCACGGCGGCGGTGCCCAGCCAAATGGTGCAGCGGCGTAGTCGACGCGGCCGCTTGCCGCCGCCAGCCCGTCAACCAACCAGGCGCAGACCAGTGCCAGCAGCAGCAAGCGCAGCTCGGTTCGCGGCTGCGCGGCGCTGTAAAGCTGACTGACGATGTAGAGCGCCGCGGCCAGCAGGGCCGGCCATTGCCAACCGCGACCCGCACCGGCCACGGCGCACAGCCAGACCAGTTGGTTGCCCAGCAGATTGAGCAGGGTCCGGGGCATATCAGCTGATCTGCCCGGCGTTGGCTGCGGGCTGATAGCCGGGCCGGGCCAGCAGCAGGTGCGATACGCCGATCGAGCGTTCCAGGAAGCCACCCTCGCAGTAGGCGAGATAGAACTCCCAGAGCCGGCAGAAACGCACGTCGAAGCCCTGTGCGTGCACTGCAGGCAGCTGTGCCATGAAGCGCTGGCGCCAGGCACGCAGGGTCAATGCATAGGAGTAGCCGAAGTCGTGCTGGGCCACCAGTTGCAGATCGCTGGCCCGCGTCTTCGCGGTCAGGATGGCGTTGATCGAGGGAATGAAGCTGCCGGGGAATACGAAGCGCTTGATGTAATCCACACTGCGCCGGGCCTGCTCGTAGCGATGGTCCTCAATGGTGATCGCCTGCAGCAGGGCAACGCCATCGGGCTTGAGCAGCCGCTGCAGCGTGGCCATGTAGGTGTCCAGGTACTCGGCACCTATGGCCTCGATCATCTCGATCGAGACCAGCTTGTCGTACTGGCCTTCAAGATCACGGTAGTCCTGCATCAGCAGGGTGATCCGATCCTGCAGCCCGGCCTCACTCACGCGCTGCGCAGCCAGTGCGTGCTGCTCCGCCGAGATGGTGGTTGTAGTGACATGGCAGCCGTAGTGGCGCGCCGCGTGCACGGCGAAGCCACCCCAGCCGGTGCCGATTTCGATCACCCGGTCGTCCGGCTGCAACTGCAGTTGCTGGCAGATGCGGTCAAGCTTGCGCTGCGAAGCTTGCTCCAGCGATGTGTTTTCGTCTGCAAACAGGGCGGACGAATACATCAGGTCCGGCGACAGGAACAGCGAGAAGAAATCGTTGCCGAGGTCATAGTGCGCGGCGATGTTACGGCGACTGCCTTCGCGGCTGTTGCGGCGCAGCCGGCTCCAGCCACGCAGCAGCCAGCCGCCGATACGTGCAGGGCCGCGCTCCATGCCATCCAGCAGGTCACGATTGCGTACCAATATGCGCACCAGTGTTACCAAGTCATCGCAACGCCAATCGCCATTGATATAGCTTTCGCCGGCGCCCACGCTGCCTTGTGCGGCCACTTTGCGGTAGAACGCGGGGTCGTCGATGGTCACCGTGGTCTGCAGCTGCGCTGAAGCGTCGCCCAGCACCACCTCGCCGAGCGCATCGCGCACGCGCAGGCAACCATCGCGCAGTGGTGTGAGTTCGGCCAGCAGCCGGCGCCGCAGCAGCGCATCCAGCGCACCGGGTTGCGGAAGGGCTACCGAGGAAGTCATCTGGTTCATCGCGTTTTCTCGGCGAGGGAAGGGTGGTCGTGGACCGGGTTGCGCTTCAGCCACAGTCGCAATGCCTGCCAGTGGATGGCGGCGACAACCTGCAGCGTCATCAGCGGGTAGCAGGCCAGCACCCGTGCCAAGCCGGTGCCATCGAGCGGGTGACGCTGCATGGACTGGGTGGCGTCGAATTGACGCAGGCCTTCACGCCAGACCTGCATATGAATCTGCAGGTCTTCGCCAGGCGCGGTGAGGCGCCAGTCGTAGCTGCAATCCATCGCCATGAACGGCGAAACGTGGAAACACTTGTCGAACTGCCAGCGCAACGCACGGCCGTTGTTCTGCGCGGTTGCAGCGGGCAGCACATAGGCGTGGCGTTCTTTCCATGGGGTGTTGGTGATCTCCGCCACGATGCACTCCAGGGTGACGCCATCGGCCTGGTAGCAGTAGTAAAAGCTGACTGGATTGAATACGTGGCCAGCAACGCGCAGATGGGTAAGCAATCGCACCGGTCCGGCCGGCCGGTGACCGAGCACGGGCGCCGCATGGTCGCGCACGGCGTCGGCAAGTGGTTGCGCCGGGTTGCCGAAATAGTCGCTACGGCGGAATTCGGCAAGGTTGCGGCGGTTCACCGACCATAGCCAGCGCCCGGCAAAGACCTGATCCAGCTCGTCCAGGTCCAGCAGCAGCTGGGCGATGGGGTATCGGAAAGCATGCGGGTGCGGCAGGTGCCTGCGGTGTACCACATGGCCGATATAGATGGCGCTGGCACTCATGTTGCCAGCTCCGCTTGTCGGCGGCGGGAAGCTGTCGGCCTGCGTTCACTAAGTGCATCAACCACGCGGCGGGCACTGCGAATGCCATCCTCATGGAAGCCCCAGCCCCAGTAGGCACCAACGAACCAGGTGCGGCGCCGGCCCTGTACTTCGGCCCAGCGCTGCTGCGCGGCAATTGCAGCGTGGTTGTGTACCGGGTGTGCGTACTGCATACGGCGCAGCACCTTGGCCGGATCGATCTG
The DNA here is from genome assembly GCF_056760195.1 of Stenotrophomonas sp. STEN020. NCBI lineage: Bacteria > Pseudomonadati > Pseudomonadota > Gammaproteobacteria > Lysobacterales > Lysobacteraceae > Stenotrophomonas > Stenotrophomonas sp. STEN020. Next base: position 65,986 of record NZ_JBRREI010000005.1, on the reverse strand, counting down.
TGCGCTGTTGTTGAGTGTGACCACCAGCGGCGTGTCGCCAGGCAGGCCCTGCAGCAGGTTCATGCAGTAGCTGACCGTGCATGGCGCGTTCGGATCCTGCGGAACATGCGCATTCCATGCTGCCCACGCCTTGCGGTTGCGTGGCAGCAGTGATGCATCGGTATGCAGTACCACTTCATTGCGCTGGTAGTCGATGGCATCCAGTACATCGTGTTCGAGTGGACTCGCATCGCCGAGCAGCTTCAGCGCTTGGTCGCTGTGGCAGGCCATGATCACTTCATCAAAGCTCTCGACGCCCGCGGTGCTGTGAACCCGCACTTCCCATGGGGTCCGCTCGACCGCCAATACCGGACACGAGAGCCGCTCACGTACCTGCCAGCGCGCCCGCAGGGCGTCGACGTAGCGTGCCGAACCGCCTTTCACAACCCGCCACGGTGCGCGCCCGCTCATCTGCAGCATCTGGTGGTTGGCCATGAACTGGACCAGGTAGCGCGCCGGGAAGTCGCGCACGGTGGCGGTAGGTGAAGACCATAGGGCCGATGCCATCGGCAGCAGGTGTTCCTCGATGAACGCTTCGCCGTAGCGCTGGCTGTGCAGGTACTCACCAAGCGTGGGGCCGGCGCCGCCATCCAGCAGTGCCGGTGCCTCTCGGTAGAAGCGACGCAGGTCGCGCAGCATGCCCCAGAAGCGCGGCGACAGCAGGTTGCGGCGCTGGCAGAACAGAGCATCGAGCGATGTCGCGTTGTATTCCACACCGCTGCGCTCGCTGCGCATCGAAAAGCTCATCGTGGTCGGCTGCGAGGCCACCCCCAGCTCGTCGAACAGCGCGCTCAGCAGTGGGTAGTGCTGCTGGTTGAAGACGATGAAGCCGGTATCCACCGCCATCCGCACCCCGTCCACCTGCAGATCATGGGTGTGGGTATGGCCACCAAAGTAGTTGTTTGCCTCGAACAAGGTGACGTCATGTTCGCCATCCAGCCACCAGGCGCTGGCCAGCCCGGCGATGCCCGAGCCGATGATCGCGATGCGCATGTCAGTTCCTCGTCTTGGCCAGCACCCAGGCCGGGATCGGCTTGAGCTCCCTCACCAGGCCGAGCATCGCCATCATCCGCAGGCCATACCAGGTCAGGTCGATCTCCCACCAGCGGAAACCCTGTCGCACCGTGCCGGGGAAGAAATGGTGGTTGTTGTGCCAGCCCTCGCCAAAAGTGATCAGCGCCAGCCAGAGATTGTTGCGGCTGTCGTCACGGGTGTCGAAGCGACGGCGGCCAAAGCGGTGCGCCAGTGAGTTGATGGTCACGGTGGCGTGGAACAGCACCACCGTGGAGATGAAAAATCCCCACACCAGCAATTGCATGCCGGAGGTCTGCAGACCGGGCGCCCAGCGTTCAAGCGCCGCGCCCAGTGCGTACAGGGCAACGGCAAGCAGCAGTGGCACCACGGTGTCGAAGCGGTCCAACCAACGCAGTTCCGCAAAGCGGGCCAGATCCGGCACGCGCTGCATGTCGGTGGCGAAGGCTTCACGGGTCAGGAACCAGCCGACGTGGCTGCGCCAGAAGCCTTTCTGCTGCGGGGAATGCGGGTCCAGCGGCTGGTCGGCATGGCGGTGATGATGCCGATGGTGTGCGGCCCACCACAGCGGCCCGCGCTGCACGCTGGCGGCGCCTATAAGGGCGAACACGAACTGCACCGCGCGCGAGGCCTGGAAGGTGCGATGGGAAAAATAGCGGTGATAGAAGGCGGTGATCGCGAACATCCGTACGGCGTACAGGGCCAGCGCGATGCCAACCGCCGTCCACGACACGCCTACCCAGATCACTCCCAGGCAGCCAATGTGCAGTAGCGCGAAGGGCAGGGCGCGCATCCAATCGATGCGATCGCCCGGCTGCGCGTGGCCGGTTGGCTCATCGCCAGCGGTGGTGTCGAACCAGCGCTGGAGCGTGCGCAGCAGGGCCATGCGTCGGCGGGTGAGGGGCGCTGCGGATGCCATGGAGCGTATCTCGAGAGATTTCCTACCTTCCTCTACGCAGCGCGGCAGTGATTGGATGCAGCGTAATGAAGATTCCATCGCGCTCAGCCTGGCGCGGCGGAACAACGCGGCACCAGTGCCTGCTGCAGCTCCGCCTGCCACTGGGCAAGCGGTCGTTCCACTGCCTTCTGCGCGAAGCGCACCGTCACCACCGGGTAGTCACCGCGGGCATCGCGCAGGTTGCTGGTACCGTGGAATTCCAACAGGCGCCGATCAGCATCGGCATAGACCAGCGCCAGACGCGGCGCGACCATTCCGTACCACGCATCCAGCTGCACCTGGATGGACTGGGCATCCATCCCCTGCCAGCGGACGGCGCCGACACGCTGCACCTGCACCGGGTAGTAACGTTGCCGGCTGGGTACCAGGAACTGCAGGCTGAGCCGCTCGCCCTGCATCAACTGCTGCCAATGCATGCGCACGGCAGCGTCGAATCCGGCATCGATCACCGCATCGGACGGAAGCGGGAGCTGCCGCGCGTGGTTTTTCGCCGCCGCATCCTCTTTCCAGTTCAGTTGCACGACGCCTCCCGCCGCTGCCACCGTGGCCGCCTGGCCGCTACGACGGTCCTCCCAGCGGTAGCTGGGTGCGTGAGCGGAACCGTTGACCTGCATGTGTTTGCGCGCAAACGGCTGGCCGCCCGGGCATAGATACTGCACCCAGCGCTCGGCGGCATCGCCGCTACCGCGCTGCCAATGGACCTCGCGATAGGCCAGGGCTCCATCCCGGGTTGTGGCAATGCCTTCGCTGCGCAGCAGGGGGACGGCCGACGCGGTGAAGGGCAGGAACAACAGCAGGCAGGCCGTGCGCATGGGGGCGTCCCGGAATGAGGTCATCTTGCCTACGGCCGGGGCCAGCCACTGGATGCAGACAGGGCGGTGCATCCAAACGCCACCAACACGCGTAGGAAGAACAACGCATTCACTGCAACGCTGCCCACGCAGATGTACTCTGACCCTCGCAAAGTCCCTTCCCCCTTCGACACCGCCCGGATCGTGTCCAGTTCACAGCAGCTGAGCAAAGAGCCAATGAACTGGGCCGGTGACATGGACGGTGTAGCGCGGCTGCGCGACCGCGACTGCTTCATGCGTATCTACGACCACTTCATGCCGCGTCTATGCGTGTACCTGCGGGGTTTGGGCGCCCCGGAGGCGGTGGCCGAGGAACTGGCGCAGGAGTGCCTGCTGCGTTTGTGGCTGCGCGCTGGGGAATTCGATCCGGCACAGGGCGCGTTGAGTACCTGGCTGTATCGCATCGCCCGCAATCTGCACATCGACCGTGTGCGTCATGAGCGCAGCTGGACGCTGGTGCAGGCGGCGGTCGAGAACGCCGCCGCTGCTGATGTCCTTGACCGCAGCAGCGCCGAGCAGTTCGCTGACCATGCGAAGCTGCGCCAGCGCATCAATGAATTGTCAGCGGTGCAGGCGCGGCTGGTGCGCATGTCCTACTTCGAAGCAAAGAGCCACGGCGAGATCGCGCAGGCGTTGGGAATGCCCTTGGGAACGGTCAAATCGCACCTGCGGCGGGCCTTCCTGCTGCTGCAGTCCAAGGTCGGAGGTGGATCATGAATCCGCGCCACCACCTGCACGAATCCACCTTGATGAGTTATGCCGCCGGCGGGCTGCAGGCGCCGCTGAGCATTGTTGCGGGGGCCCACCTGGAGCAGTGTCCGCACTGCCGGCAGCGCCTGCGCGATGCCGAAGCGGTTGGCTCGGCGTTGCTGGAACAGACCCAGCCGGTGCTCGACGATACGCGACGCGAAACACTGCGCGCTGCCATGCTCGCGCAGCTCATGGATGCGGGCGCGGCAGCGATGCCGATGCCGGAGCGGCCGTCGCCACTGGAACGTCCGCAGGCCGACCCGGAGTATCTCCCAGCGTCGCTGCATCCTTATTTCGGCGACTCGCTGGCCAGCCTGCGCTGGCGCTGGATGGCGCCGGGCGTGCAGTGCATCCGTGCGCAGCAGATGCCGTCGCTGATCATGCTGAAGATAGCGCCGGGCAAATGCCTGCCCATGCACAGCCATGGCCGTAGCGAGCTCACCCAGATCCTGCGTGGCTCTTACAACGATGCGCTGGGCTTGTTCGCGCCCGGCGATGTGGCGGACCTGGATGCCGACGTGGAACACCAGCCGGTGACCGCACCCGGGGTGCCGTGCATATGTGTCTCGGCGCTGGATGCGCCGTTGGTATTCAGCGGCTGGATGGCACGCAAGATCCAGCGTTTCGTCAAACTCTAGTTCGCACGGAGATGCCGACGATGAACGATGCCGGGCGCCTGAAGATCGTGTTGACCGGTGCCAGCGGTCTGGTTGGCCAAGGTGTCGCGCTTGCCTGTGCCGGCTCCGCGCACGTGAAACGCACGGTGGCGTTGGTGCGTCGCGCTGGCGGCTTGCTGACCGCGACGGAGGAGTTGGTGCTGGAGGATTTCCGCCAGGCCCATCGCAGGCAGGCGGACCTGCTTGGCTTCGACGCCTGCTTCTACTGCGCGGGTGCGCCGCCGTTGGGCACTGCGGAAGACGAGTACCGGCAGGTAACGCTGGACACCACGCTGGCGGTTGCACAGACGTGGTTTGCCGCGAATCCGCAGGGCATGTTTCTGTATGTATCTGGCGCGCACGCCGATCCGGAGAGCCACATCATGCCCCTGCGCATCAAAGGCGAAACCGAGCGGGCGCTGGCCAAGTTGCCCGGGCGAACGGTGATGCTGCGCCCCGGCGGTGTGCGCCCGGTAGCTGGAACCGGCACCCGGCATGGAATGTTGAAGCCGCTCTATATGTTTGGTGGGCCACTGATGCAGTTGGCCGCCGCGGCGTTGCCGTCGGTGTTTACCAGCAACCTGATTCTGGGCCGCGCGATGATCGCCTTGGCGCAGATGCGCGATCCACCTGCGGTGGTGGAGTGTTCTCAGATCAACCAGCTTGGGACCACCGACCCGGCGTGAGCCTGCAAACGCATCGGCCCTCTACTGTTTACAGCAGTCCTGGATTTGCCTGCCAGACCGCGTAGTTGAGCACGCTGGCGAAGCTCACCCAGGCCAGATAAGGCAGCAGCAGGCACGCTGCCAGCCGGTGGATGCGCCAGAACGAAATCAACGTGGCGATGATCAACAGCAACAGCAGCAGAATGTCGGCGAACGCGAGCGCGCCTTGTTTCCAGCCGAAGAACAGCCAGCTCCACAAGGTATTGATGCCAAGCTGTGTCAGATACAGGAGCAAGGCAGGTGCCGCCGCCCGCCAGCCGCGCTCACGCCAGACAAGAAAAGCCGCCAGCGCCATCAAGGCGTAGAGCAACGTCCACACCGGTCCAAACAGGCCGGCCGGAGGTGCCCATGCGGGCAGTGCGAGGGTGGCATAGAAGCTTGCGGCGGAGACTGATGCGCGTGCGCCCAGCGCAGCGGCAAGGAAGGTGACCAGGACCCACCCGGAAAGCCCGACTATCTTTCTTTGCATCTGCATGACGGCAGGTGTGCTCTTGTGGCGTTGTCAGACACATACGGGGCAGCACAGGTTTTGGATGCAGGCGATGGCTTGGAAGTTCCGGGGGCTACAACCTTGTTGGCCTGATGCGGCGCTGAGCGGGTCGCTGGGGCGCATGCCGCTGCTGAATCCAGCTGTGAGCTGGTGCAACCTTTGGGTGTCAGGCTGCTGCTAGGCTACTGCGAACAGCAAGGTTTGGTTGCTGCCAGCTGTCGGTGGTTGTCTGCCGAGCTCCAAGCTTGCGGCTCCGCCTTATCGACACGTTGGCGAGCACGATTGGATTACCGATTGCGGCGAGGCCCAACTCGCTGCGCCCGTGACTACAGGAGTGACACATGAGCATTGCACGCGCGGCGATTTTCAACGGATTGTTGCTTGCAGGGGTTCTGGGTGCGGAAGCGCAGGCGCAATCCGCACAGGTGGATGCGCAGCTGCGTGCCGCGGCCACGGCGCAACAGCCGGCCGTTATCGAAACGCTACGCGAGCTGGTGACGGTGGAGTCAGGCTCTACCGATCATGAGGGCGTCGGCAAACTGATGACCTATCTCGACAAGCGGCTGCGGGCGTTGGATGCGAAGGTTGAGCGGGTCGCTTCGGCCACCGGAGGCCCGGATCTGGTCCGTGGCACCTTCACCGGCAACGGCAAGTTGAAAGTGATGTTGATCGCCCATGCCGATACCGTCTACGACCGCGGGATTCTTGAAAAGGAGCCGTTCCAGCAGAAGGGCAACCTGTTGTATGGGCCCGGTATTGCCGACGACAAGGGCGGGATCGCGGTGATCCTGCATTCGCTGGCGCTGCTCAAGGCGCGTGGTTGGAATGATTACGCGACGGTCACTGTGTTGTTCAACCCGGACGAAGAGATTGGCTCCCCAGGCTCGGGTGAAACCATCGCCAAACTGGCGGATGAGCATGATGTTGTGCTGTCCTTCGAGCCGTCCCCGGCCAAGGCCGTGATCGAAAACGAGGGCGTGCTGCTCAGTGCCGCCGGCACCTCGCAGGTGCGGATGACGGTGCAGGGCCTGTCGGCGCACGCCGGTGCCGCGCCGGAGCAGGGCCGCAACGCATTGGTCGAGCTGGCCCATCAGATAATCCAGACCAAGGATGTGGCCGCAAGCGTGCCCGGCGCACAGCTCAACTGGACCACCGCTACCGCTGGCACTGCACGCAACCAGATTCCCGAACGTGCCGAAGCCGGCGGCGACGCGCGGGTGATGCAGGCCGATAGCAATGCCAATCTGCTGGCGGCCTTGCAAGCCAAGGTCAAGGAGAGTCACGTGGTGCCGGATACCACCACCACGGTGACGATCGAGCCGCTACGTCCCATCTACGTGGCGGGTGATCGCGGCCGTGCGCTGGCGGATCTGGCCCAGCAGATATATGCCGAACTCGATGGACGCAAACTGATGATGCATCCCACCACCAACGGCGGCACCGATGCCGGCTTTGCGGGTCGCTCCGGTCATGCAGCAGTGCTGGAAGGCCTTGGGCTCGCCGGCTGGGGTTACCACGCCCGCGATGAGTACATCGAGATCGATTCCATCCCGCCGCGCCTGTACCTGGCATCACGGATGCTGATCGAACTTGCCAAGCGCAGCCCGCGCTGAGTTGCTGCTGTAGCAAGTGGCCTCATCCGGAGGCCACAAGCCAGCATGTCTGAAGCGCGCGCATCCGCTGCCCTGCGGCTGTTGCGGACACCACGTGAGTGGCTGAGCTGACGCCTGTGCTTGTGTGATGCACAGGCTCAGCTTGAGCGTGTGTGCAGCTCAGTGTGCGGCAGTGTAGATGTCCTGCAGCACGGCTTTCTCAAGCTCAAGTTCGCTGAGCAGGTTTTTGACGATATCGCCGAGGCTGAGGATGCCGACCAGTTTGGAACCCTCGGTCACCATCAGGTGGCGGTGACGCGAATACGTCATCAGCGCCATGGCCTGCTTGAGGCTGGCTTCCGGTGCGATGCCTTCCAGGTCAGTCGAAGGCAGGCTGGAGATGACCCTGCGGCCCGCTTGCGGGCCGTCATCGGCCACGCTGCGCACGATATCCTTTTCGGAAATGATGCTTACCGGTGCGTCGTCTTTCATCACCACCAGCGCGGCAATCTTGTTCGCGCTCATCTTGTGCGCGGCGGCGCCGATGGTGTCTTCCACATCGATGGTGACTACGGTTTGTTTCTTGGACTGCAGGAGTTCGCGGACGTTCATTGATGTTTCCTGGTGCAGGTTACTCAAACGGAATAGTTCGCCGGGCTACCTGTGTGGTGATAGCCGTTGTGCCGCGATGTCCTCGGCGCTTCGATTCTACGAGTCGTTCAGTGCTGATGTATTTGCGTAGATGAGACGGTTTGTCGCGGATTTACGGGTGATTCATTCCGTTTCGGTTTAGGCGGAACGGTTACGTATGACACTGTGCCAGCGTGGCTGTCCTGTGCTCGGACCGATACATTCTTGTGCGGTGATTCGTTGATCTTTTCAGTGCCGGTCTGGTTGTGCCGAGGAAACGAGTCATAGCGGAATGGGCATGCAGGTGCGGCTGACGTGCTGCTCTAGCAGGCCGTGTCTGCGCCACTTCACATCCATCTGCGAAAAGCCGGGAGGCGGGGCTCTACCGCCTCCCGGCGCGGACGTCATCGCGACATTCGCGCAGTCCAATGGACTGCAGGACTCCGCGGTCGGGGGAGAGACCGGGAGGTATCTCTGCTGAAGGAGAGTCAGCAGGAGATTCGTTTGGCCTGACGCACATGCTTGATCGTGTGCGCCAGGCTGTTGATTGATGCAGAAGACGTGATCGTTGCAGCTACTGGGAAACGAACAGCGGAACTGGAACCTCGGCCAGCAGGGTCCGGGTCACGCCGCCAAACAGCGCTTCACTCAACTTTGGCCGGCTGTAGGCGCCAAACACCACCATGTCGCAGTGCGCGGCTTTTGCGTGCGCGACGATCACCTCCGCCACCGGAAGACCTGCCGAGGTAACCGTCTGCAGGTCGACCTTGACGTGGTGGCGGGAGAGATAGGCAGCCATGTCCGCGCCGGGTTCATCGCCGTGCAACTCGGCCTTGCGCTCCGCGTCGATGATCAACAGCGTGACTTCTTCTGCATTGATGAGCATCGGCATCGCATCGGCGATGGCGCGGCGCGATTGTCTGCTGCCATTCCACGCGACCAGCACCTTCTTCCCGATCGGCTTGTCGTCCCAGTCACGCGGCACGATCAGGATCGGGATGCCGGATTGCTGCAGGATCTGCGGCGCCGACCAGGTCAGAGGCGAGGCCGGAATGTTCGGGTGACTCACCACCAGCAGATCGCAGTACAGCGCGTGCAAGGAGGACTCGCTGCTGGACTCGGCATGCGATATCACCCGCAACTCGCCGCTCACCTCATGACGGCTCAAGGCATCGTTCAAGCTTTGCCCCAGCTGAAGTGCACGCGCTGCCATCACCGACTGGTGACGGACGATCACCTCATGCAGCGCTTCGCCTTTCGCAAAACCTGCCTGCAGTGATGCTGGCTGCTGGGCCAGGGCGGTGATGCCGATCAGATGCGAGCCATGGCCGCCGGCCAGCCGGGTTGCCGTATCCAGGATCTGTTGGCCGGATTCGCTGGCGTCGAACAGCACCGCGATGTCTTTCAGCAAGGTGGTCATGGGCATGCTCCGTTGTGCTCGGCTCGGCGGCGGGGTGGCCATCCAGGCGTCCAACCAGAATTAGAATGATCGTTCTAGTTAGAATGATCGTACTACACAACGTGGCGGCGGTCATGCGCCAATCCGATCAGGACATCTTCAGGTTCATTTCATGAATGCGAGTAGCAGCGCTCCGGTTGGTCAGGAAAAAGGCGAGGCACGCCGCCAGCAGGTGCTGGACGCGGCTAGTGCCTGCTTCCGACGCAATGGCTTCCATGGCACCAGCATCGCCAAGATCTCGAAAGCAGCCGGGATGAGCCCGGGCCACATCTACCATTACTTCGAGAACAAGGAATCCATCGTCGAGGCCATCGCCAAGCGTGAGGAACAGAGCCTCTCCGAGCTTGCCCGCAAGCTGCAGGAAGACGAGAGCGGTGGAAGCCTGGCAACCCGGGTGGCCAGGCAGGTCGTCGATTCGGTGGAGCGTTGCCTGGACCCTGCCCATCTGCAGCTGCAGCTGCAGCTGGAGCTGGCGGCCGAAGCCGCGCGCAATCCGGCCATCCAGCGCATCCTTCGGCAATCCGACAAGGTGGTGACCGGCGAGTTCATGGCACTGTCCAACCGGGTCGGCCTGCCGGATGGGATGGACGCAGCCGAGGTGGAGCTGCGGATGAACATGATCTCGGCGATCTTCAACGGCGTGATGGTGCGCAGCGCGGTGGGCGCCGACGTCGACCGCAGGCAGGTAAGCCGCCTGGCCGAGAAGCTGGTGCGTTGCCTGCTTGAAGATGCTGATTGATCAGCTTCGCTGAAGCTCCGGTGCGGAGGCGCCTGGCTTGGCAAACCCGGTTGTTTGGTTTGTACAAGCGGCCAGACCAGCCATCAGGCAATAGTCGTAGCGTTCACTATGTCGATTGCCAGCGGATTTGACCCGCCCGCCTCGCAAGCGCAAGCTCGGGTACAGTGCTGCGTAACTCAGGAGTCCCGATCATGACTGCTGTAAGTTCGATGAGTGCCCCGGGCGACAAGCTGCCGCCCTCACGTTTGTGGCGTGTGTTCTGGCTGCAGGGGGTGATTCCCAGCAACCTGTTGTGGGCTGCGGCGCTATGGGCGCTGATGCAAGGCAGGACCAGCTTGCTGCTTGGCCTGTTTGCAGTGCTGCTGCTCTACACCGGCTGGATCATTCCCACGGTGTGGCGGGCCGCGCCCAGTGCGCATACCCCCGGCTATGGCGTGGCCGCACGCGGCCTGACCGTGGCATGGGGCGTGAATACCGTGTTGGTGATCTTCTTCCTGTTGCTGCAGTTGGCGACCTAGTGAAACTGGGCGCTGCTTGAGCTGCGGGCTAGTAGAACTGCACCGGCGCGCCGTCGCGGTCAAACGCGGCGAAGCGGCTGATCTGGCCGTCGTTGACCGCATTGACCATCAAACGCAGTGGCTGCGCGGCTTCATCACTGGAGGGAGCAATGCCGGCGCGGCCGTCCAGCGAGGCGACGAAGACCAGATCCCAGGCCAGACCGGTGCTGGCAGATTCGGCGGCCAGTGCAGCGAACGAAGCGATCTCCTGCGGGGCCTTGTCCACGCACAGCACCGGGCTCAGGGTGCCACCTTCACCGCTGTCATGGCGGGCATGTTGATCGGCGGTCGGGGATTCAGGCAGGTCGGCTTTGACGAACACGAACAACAGGCGTTGTGGCTCGGTCTGCTCCGAAGCAGCACGCAGTAGATCGTCGAAATCACTCAGCATCATGATTTTTTTCACAAGGAGGAAGCCATTGAGAAGCCATGCTGCCACAGCTGACCAGGGTCTGGCTGGGGTCTGAATTGATTTAAGTCATGCCATCGTCGCAATGCCCCGCGTAGGCTGACAACCTGTCAACAAAGGCGAGGGCATCCCGGCATGCCGGGCGAGCGTGCAAACGTGGAGTCAGAAGGTGAAACAGCCATGAGCCAACTCACCGACGGCTTCGGTCGCAGCTTTCCATACCTGCGTCTGTCGCTGACCGAGGCCTGCAACTTCCGTTGCAGCTATTGCCTGCCCGACGGTTACCAGGCCGATGGTCGGCCGCAGTTCATGGCGGTGGATGAGATCGAGCGGCTGGTGCGCGGGTTTGCCGCACTCGGCATGCACAAGATCCGCTTGACCGGCGGCGAGCCCAGCCTGCGCAAGGACCTGCCGCAGATCATCGCCACCGTGGCGCAGGTGCCTGGCATCCGCAAAGTGGCCATCACTACCAATGGCTGCCTGCTGCCGCGGCATCTGCCCGGCTGGCACCGCGCCGGGCTCACTGCGCTCAACGTAAGCATGGACAGCCTGCAGCGTGAGCGCTTCCACGCCATCACCGGCCACGATCGGCTGCCCGAGATAATGGAAGGCATGGCTCTGGCGCAGGAGCTGGGCCTGCAGTCGATCAAACTCAACGCGGTGCTGCTGCGCGGCCTCAACGATGACGAGCTGCCGGCGTGGATGGAATTCCTGCGCGAGCGCCCAATCAGCGTGCGCTTCATCGAGCTGATGCGCACCGGTGACAACCGCGAGTACTACGAGCGCCATCATCTGCGCGCCGACGTGGTTATCGAACAACTGTTGGCTGCCGGTTGGAGTGAGCGCAAGCGCGCTGCCGATGCCGGCCCGGCACGTGAGTTCAGCCACCCTGATCATCGCGGCAGTATTGGCATCATCGCCCCGTATTCAAAGGATTTCTGCAAAGGCTGCAATCGCCTTCGAGTTACTGCGCGCGGCGATCTGCGCCTGTGTCTGTTCGGCGACTTCGGCGTGGCGCTGCGGCCGCTGCTGCAGTCCGACGATGACCAGGACGCGCTGCTGGCGCGCATCACCACCCAGCTTGGGCTCAAGGCGGCCGGGCATGGATTGCATTTCGGCCAGACCGGGCTCACCCCGCATCTGGCCTCGATTGGAGGATGAAACAAGCAATGAGTGGGCAGATAAGTGCGGCATTCCATATGGCCGATGTACGCGACAAACGCATCACCCGGCGCCGCGCGGTGGCGGTTGGCGAACTGATCGCCGGGCCGGTTGCCTACCCATTGATCGTCGAGCGGCGCCTGCCCAAGGGCGATGCGCTTGTGATGGCCGAAATCGCCGGCCTGCAGGGCGCAAAGATGGCCTCGGCATTGATGCCGATGTGCCATCCGCTGCCGCTGGAGCTGGTGCGCGTGTACTGCGCGCCGGTGCCGGAGCGGCAGGCGATCCGGGTATGGTGCGAGTGCGCCAGCGAAGCACGTACCGGGGTGGAGATGGAGGCGCTGGCTGGCGTCAATGCGGCCTTGCTGACCTTGTACGACCTGAGCAAGCCGGTCGAGCCTGCACTCGAAATCAGTGCCATCCGCCTGCTGTTCAAGGAGGGCGGCAAGAGCGGCGTGTGGACACACCCGCAAGGCATGGATGCAGGCGAACTCGAACGTTTCCGGCCGCGCCCGCCCAAGACTTTGGGAGCCGCGCGCTGTGCGGTGATCACCCTCAGTGACCGCGCAAGTCGCGGCGACTACGTCGACGAATCCGGGCCGGTGCTGGTCAAGGGTCTGCAGGCCTTGGGCGGTGAGGTGGTCAGCAGTGAGGTACTGGCCGACGGCATTGAGCCTTTGGTCGCGCGGCTGCGTGCGCTGGCTGCCGATGGCGTACGTCTGTGCCTGTGCACTGGCGGTACCGGACTGGGCCCGCGTGATCTGACGCCCGAGGCCTTGCAGACATTGGGTGGACGCCCGGTGCCCGGACTGGCACAGATGCTGCGCGGGCTCAGTGCCCAGCACACACCGATGGCCTGGCTGAGCCGCGCTGAAGTCGTGCAACTGGACGATCTGCTGGTCATCGCCCTGCCAGGCAGTCCACGTGCCGCCGCGCAGTGCATGAATATCCTCACCCCCGTGCTCGGCCATGCGCTGGCGATGATGGACGGGGGCGCACACGCATGATCAGTTATGCGCAGGCCCTGCAGCAGTTGCTGGTAGCCGCACCGGCGGCGCGCAGTGAACAGGTTTCCATCGATGCGGCCGCCGAACGGATACTGGCCGCACCGGTAAACAGCGCGCAGGACCTGCCGCCGTTCGACAACGCTGCGATGGACGGCTTCGCGCTGTGCGCGAACGGGCAACCGGTGGCAGCGGGCAGCGTGCTGCGGGTGCAGGGTTGGCAGGCTGCAGGCGACACCGCTGCTGCAGACGGAGATTCCGCGCAGGCCTGGGAAATCATGACCGGCGCGCGCATGCCGTCGGGTCTGGATAGCGTCGTGCCGATTGAGCAGGTTGAGGTGCTGGAGGCCGTGGATGGCCGTCCCATCCGCGTGCGCCTGCAGGCACTGGTGAAGCCCGGTCAGCACGTTCGGCTTCGCGGCCAGGATGTGGAGCAGGGCGAAACCGTGCTGGCTGCGGGGGCGACGCTGGACGTCAACGCGATGACCTTGCTGCATGCCCTGGGCGTAGCCACGGTGCAGGTACAGCAACAGCCAAAGCTTGCGGTGATCAGTACCGGCAAGGAACTGATCAGTGATGCGAGCGCGGAACTGCAGTCCGGGCAGATTCGCGACAGCAATCGTCCGTTTCTGGTCAGCCGCCTGCGCGCTGCAGGCGCCGAGGTGGTCTGGAACGGTGTGGTCAGCGATGACGTCGCCGCTTTTGATGCCGCACTTGATGCGGCCTTGGCTGCCGGCGCGCGTGTGGTACTGAGCACCGGCGCAGTGTCGCAGGGCCGCTACGATTTCATTCCCGATGCGCTGCGCGCACGCGGTGCCGAGGTCATCTTCCACAAGGTCGCGATCCGACCTGGCAAGCCGCTGCTGTTCGCGCGCCTTGCCGATGGCACGTTGTACTTCGGCCTGCCGGGTAACCCGATTTCTGCCGCGGTTGGCCTGCGTTTCTTTGTCGAACCGGTGCTGCGAAAGATACTGGGCTTGGCCGAGGAGAAGGTTCTGCAGTTGCCGCTGCAGGCCGACGTGCGCAAGCCGCCGGGCTTACGCTTCCATGCGCGCGCGCGCGTGCAGGCGGATGCAAGTGGGCAGCTGAGAGTGAGTGTGCTGGCCGGGCAGGAATCATTCCGCCTCAAGACCATGCTGCGCGCCAATGCGTGGGTGGTGCTGGAGGGCGACGATGATCTGGCCACGGCCGGCAGTCTGGTACGTGTACAGGGCTGGGGCCACCGCGAGCCGGTGCAGCTCAGCCCGCAGGAGATGTCATGAAAGAGATAGTGGTGCAGCTGTTTGGCGCGTACTCGGAGCTTGACCCTAAGCGCGAAATCAGCGTGCCGGTCGAAGGCGGGCAGGTCATCGACCTGCGCAGGGCGTTGCGCGCGCTGCTGCAACAGCGTTTCCCGCAGTTCCGGGCTGGCCTGGTCGATTACTCGGCCTTTGCCGATGAACAACGCGTATTGCGCGATAACGATTCGCTGCCCGGCGATGGCCGCGTTGCCATCCTGCCGCCAGTGAGTGGAGGCTGAAATGAGCTTCGAAAGTGTATGGAAAGTGGTGGACCGCGCCGATGCGGCGATTGATCCGGGTGAAGGCATCGCAGCCGTGTCCGATCCAGGCTTTGGTGGCATCGATGTCTTCATCGGCAAGGTGCGTGACCTGAACCAGGGCAGGCCGGTGCTCGGCATCACCTATGACTTGTTCGAGCCGCTGGTCTTGAACGAGTTCCAGCGACAGATTGCCGAGATCAGCGCTGACTTCGGCCCGCGCATCAAGCTGTACGTGGCGCATGCCAAAGGTCGCCTGGCGGTAGGTGATGTCGCCGTGGTCGTTGCCGCTGGCAGTCCGCACCGTGACGAGGCCTTCCGTGCCTGCCGGCAGTTGATCGAGGGCGTGAAGCATCGTTCGCCGATCTGGAAGCAGGAGCATTACCAGGATGGTGATAGCGAGTGGAGCGAGGGCTGCAGCCTGTGCCAACCCGACACCGAGCACGCGCATATCGACGGGCATGTCCACGACCACTCGCATTGAGCCGGCACCGGTTGCCGGCATCGTGCTGGCCGGCGGGCTGTCCAGCCGCATGGGCCAGGACAAGGCGCTGCTGCGTTGGCGCGGGCGCACGCTGCTCGAACACAGCTGTGCGTTGCTCAGCGCGCTTGGTGCCCATCCAGTAAAGGTGAGCGGCGACTATCCCGGCTTCGATTCGGTGCCGGATTCGGTGCCGCGCTGCGGCCCGCTGGGCGGCTTGCACAGCGTGGTGGAAACCCTGGATGACGGACCGGCGTGGGTAGTGCCGGTCGATATGCCCCTGCTGGACGTGACACTGCTGCGACAGTTGCGTGATGCCGCTGCGCCTTGTGTGACCTATTCAGGAGAGCCGGTACCGATGTACTTGAACATCGACGGCGCATGCCGCAGTCTGCTGTATGAAATGGTCACGGGTACAGACGGGCCACGCTCGCTACGCATGTTCCAACGCCGCCTCGGCGGCCTGGAACTGCCGCTGCCAGCCGGTGCCGACGCCCGCCTTGTGAACTGCAATACCCCCCGCCAATGGGAGGAAGTTGCGTCATGAAAGTCCAGATCCAGTCGCAGTCGCTACGGCTGCGCATTGATGAAAGCGAGCTGGCACGCCTGCTCGCTGGCGAGGTGCTGGAGAACCAGACCTGGCTTGGCACGCCCGGAGCCCTGTCGCAGCGCTTGCAGCTGCACGACATGGCGGAGGTGCTGCTGGATGGCGATGCAACCACGTTGATGATCAAGCTGCCGCGCGAAGACGTGCTGGCGCTGCAGGCACGTTTACCGTGCCGTGACGGCTTGAGCTTCACCCTGCAAACGCAGGCGCAACCATTGCAGCTTCAGTTCGATGTGGATGTACGTGACAGCGTGCGTCAACGCGGCGTGCAGCGCCGCAATCCGGCCGACGCCGTAAGCATCAGTTGATATTTGTCAGGTAGTCGGCGCGAGAGCGCCATTGGATTGATCAAGATCAAGACTGCCCCAGGGGGCGCCGGGCCTAATGACGCCGTGGCGACTGGGCAAGCAACAGCACAGCAAGCCAGCGCCGTATCAAAACAGCCTTGGAGCGATGCATGAGTGCCAGTCGCGATGTAGCAAAGCAGAGCAGTTCCGGTCCCGGTCGCGTCATCAACGATTGGAGGCCGGAGGATCCTGATTACTGGGAACGCACCGGCAAGAAGGTCGCCACCCGCAATCTGGTCATATCGATACCGTCACTGCTGCTGGCGTTCTCGGTATGGGTGCTGTTCTCGGCAGTGACCATCAGCCTGCCCAAGATCGGCTTCGCCTTCACCACTGACCAGCTGTTCTGGCTGGTGGCCTTGCCCAGCCTGTCCGGCGCGACCCTGCGCATCTTCTATTCCTTCGTGATCCCGATCTTTGGTGGCCGTCGCTGGACCGCGTTGTCGACCGCATCGCTGCTGCTTCCAACCTTGTGGCTGGGCTTTGCGGTGCAGAACCCGGCTACGCCGTATTGGGTGTTCGTGCTGATTGCCATCCTCTGTGGCTTCGGTGGCGCCAACTTCTCCTCGTCGATGTCCAACATCTCCTTCTTCTATCCCAAGCAACGCCAGGGCATGGCGCTGGGTTTGAATGCGGGTCTGGGCAACGTAGGTGTTTCGGTGTCGCAGGCCGTCGTTCCGCTGGTGATCAGCGTCGGCGTGTTTGGCGCCATGGGCGGAGCGCCGCAAGCGGTGGTGGATGGCGGTTCGCCGCTGTTCGTGCAGAACGCAGGCTTCATCTGGGTGCCGTTCATTGCGTTCTTCGCGATTGCCGCCTGGTTCGGCATGAATGACCTGACCAGCGCCCGCTCCTCGTTCTCCGAGCAGGCGGTGATTTTCCGCCGCAAGCACAACTGGCTGATGTGCTGGTTGTATATCGGCACCTTCGGTTCCTACATCGGCTTCTCTGCCGGCTTCCCGATGCTGGTCAAGAGCCAGTTCCCGGACGTGAATCCTCTGGCCTATGCCTTCATCGGCCCGTTGCTCGGCGCACTGATGCGCTCGGTGGGCGGCAGCATGGCTGACCGTTGGGGCGGCGCACGCCTGACCTTCTGGGTATTTGCGCTGATGATCGCGGCGGTATTCGGTGTGCTGCACTTCCTGCCCAGCAATGGCCAGGGCGGCAACTTCTACGGCTTCCTGCTCTCGTTCATGGCCTTGTTCGTGCTCAGCGGCATCGGCAACGGCACCACCTTCCGGATGATCCCAGTGATCTTCCGCACCCTGCACGATCGCCTGTCGGCCAATGAAGGTGCCGAAGGCAAGAAGGCCGCTGCCCATCAGGCCAGCATCGAATCCGCCGCCGTTGTCGGCTTCTCCGGCGCCATCGGTGCCTATGGCGGCTTCTTCATCCCCAAGAGCTACGGCTCCTCCATCACCTTGACCGGCAGCCCGGACATGGCGCTGTACGGCTTCATTGCGTTCTACATCACCTGCCTGGTCGTGACCTGGTGGTGGTACTACCGGCGCGGGGCTGAAACCCCCTGCTAAGTAACACACGCACCGCAGCCAGATTCCACACATAGCCACGATGCAGCAGTTTGCGAACGGAGATTCACCATGAGCTATTTCCTTGATCGCTTGCAGTTCTTCAAGCGGGATCCACAACCCTTTGCCGATGGCCACGGGTTCAGCAAGAGCGAAGGGCGGGACTGGGAAAACAGTTATCGCGCCCGTTGGCAGTACGACAAGATCGTACGTTCCACCCACGGCGTTAACTGCACCGGCTCCTGCAGCTGGAAGATCTACGTCAAGAACGGCCTGGTCACCTGGGAAACCCAGCAGACCGACTATCCGCGCACCCGCCCGGACCTGCCCAATCACGAACCACGCGGCTGCCCGCGTGGTGCCAGCTATTCCTGGTACCTGTACAGCGCCAATCGGCTCAAGTACCCGCTGATCCGCGGCACGCTGCTGCGCATGTGGCGGCAGGCCCGCAAGACCATGTCACCGGTCGAGGCCTGGGGCAGCATCGTGCAGGACCCGGCCAAGTCGCGTGAGTACAAGCGTCGCCGCGGCATGGGTGGTTTCGTGCGGTTGAACTGGGACGAGGCCAACGAGATCATCGCCGCCTCCAATCTCTACACCACCAAGGAATACGGCCCGGACCGCATCGTCGGCTTCTCTCCGATTCCGGCAATGTCGATGGTGTCCTACGCTGCCGGTGCGCGCTATCTGTCGCTGCTCGGTGGTGCCTGCCTGTCGTTCTACGATTGGTACTGCGATCTGCCGCCGGCCTCGCCGCAGGTGTGGGGCGAGCAGACCGACGTGCCGGAATCGGCCGATTGGTACAACAGCCGCTACATCATCGCCTGGGGCTCGAACGTGCCGCAGACGCGCACGCCGGATGCGCACTTCTTCACCGAGGCGCGTTACAACGGCACCAAGACGGTGTCGATCTGTCCCGACTATTCCGAGCTGGCCAAGCTCACCGACCATTGGCTGCATCCCAAGCAGGGCACCGATGCCGCGCTGGCATTCGCCTTCGGCCACGTGATCCTGCGTGAGTTCCACGTCGACACGCCCTCGCAGTACTTCCAGGACTACTGCCGCCAGTACTCGGACATGCCGATGCTGGTGCGCGTCGAGCGCCGCGCCGATGGTCGCTTGGTACCGGGCCACTTCCTGCGCGCCAGCGAGCTGGGCGGGCTGGGCGAGAGCAACAACCCCGAATGGAAGACGCTGGCGTTCGATGAGAACAGCGGCGACATCACCGTGCCGAACGGATCGGTCGGCTTCCGTTGGGGCGAGAAGGGCAAGTGGAACATCGAGGAAAAGGCCAGCGATGGCCATGAAACCCGCCTGCGCCTGAGCCTGGCCGATATCCACGACGGCATCGAGGCGGTGAGCTTCCCGTACTTCGGCGGCATCGAGAGCGATGGTTGGACCGCTGCACCGGCCGAAGAAGTGCTGGAGCGCAATATCCCGCTGCGCCGCCTGCCGTTGGCCGATGGCGGTGAAGCAATGGTGGCCACGGTCTATGACCTGCTGCTGGCGCAGTACGGCGTTGATCGCGGCTTCGGTGGCGGAAATGTCGCCAAGAGCTTCGATGACAACGTGCCGGGCACACCCGCCTGGCAGGAGCGGATCACCGGTGTGTCACGTGCCGAGGTGATCGAGATCGCCCGTGAGTTCGCCCGCACCGCCGACAAGACCCATGGCCGCAGCATGATCATCGTCGGCGCCGGCATGAACCACTGGTTCCACAACGACATGAACTACCGTGGCCTGATCAACATGCTGGTCATGTGCGGTTGCGTGGGCCAGACCGGTGGTGGCTGGGCACATTACGTGGGCCAGGAAAAGCTGCGCCCGCAGACCGGCTGGCAGCCGCTGGCGTTTGGTCTGGATTGGAGCCGTCCGCCACGTCAGATGAATGGCACCTCGTTCTTCTACTTCAACACCGGGCAGTGGCGTTACGAGAAGCTGCAGGTCGACGAACTGCTGTCGCCACTCGCCGACGCCTCCAAGTACAGCGGCAGCCTCGCCGACCTCAACCTGCGCGCAGTGCGCATGGGCTGGTTGCCGAGTGCACCGCAGCTGGACCGCAATCCCCTGCAGCTGGTGCGCGAGGCCGAACAGGCCGGCATCGCACCGGCCGACTACGCGCTGTCCAAGTTCAAGGACGGCTCGCTGGACTTCGCCTTCGCCGATCCGGATGCCGCGCAGAACCATCCGCGAATGATGTTCATCTGGCGCTCCAACCTGCTCGGCTCCTCCGGCAAGGGCCACGAGTACATGCTGCGGCATCTGCTCGGCACGCGTCACGGCCTGCAGGGCAAGGACTTGGGCGAGATGGGCGCGGTCAAGCCCGAGGACGTGAAGTGGCGTGACGAAGCACCGGAAGGCAAGCTCGACCTGCTTGTGACGCTGGATTTCCGCATGTGCACCACCGCGCTGTACTCGGACATCGTGCTGCCGACCGCCACCTGGTACGAGAAGGACGACCTCAACACCTCGGACATGCATCCCTTCATCCACCCGCTGTCCAAGGCGGTGGACCCGGCCTGGGAATCACGCAGCGATTGGGAAATCTTCAAGGGCGTCGCGCGCACGCTCAGCGACATGGCACCGGGCGTGCTCGGTGTGGAGAAGGATCTGGTGCTGGTGCCGACCCTGCACGACACGCCCAACGAACTGGGTATGCCGTTCGGCGTTTCCGACTGGAAGAAGGGCCAGTGCGAGGCCATTCCCGGCAAGACCATGCCGAGCATGGCGGTGGTCGAGCGCGACTACCCCAACCTCTACCGCAAGTTCACCTCGCTGGGCCCGCTGCTGGACAAGCTCGGCAACGGCGGCAAGGGCATGAGCTGGGATACCAAGCACGAGGTGGAATTCCTCGGCAAGCTCAACCACACCGTGCTGGACGAAGGCATCAGCCAGGGCCGGCCGGCGATCGATACCGCCATCGACGCCTGCGAAGTGATCCTGCACCTGGCGCCGGAAACCAATGGCCATGTCGCGGTCAAGGCCTGGGAGTCGCTGGGCACCTTCACCGGCCGCGAGCACACGCATCTGGCGGTGGGCAAGGAGCACGAGGCTATCCGCTTCCGTGACATCCAGGCGCAGCCGCGCAAGATCATTTCCTCGCCGATCTGGTCCGGCCTTGAAGACGACAACGTCAGCTACAACGCCGGCTACACCAACGTGCATGAGCTGATTCCGTGGCGCACCGTCACCGGCCGCCAGCAGTTCTACCAGGACCACGAGTGGATGATCGACTTCGGTGAGGCCTTCATGAGCTACCGGCCGCCGGTCAATACCCGCACGGTGGAACCGCTGCTCAACAAGCGCCAGAACGGCAACAAGGAGATCGTGCTGAACTGGATCACCCCGCACCAGAAGTGGGGAATCCACAGCACCTATAGCGACAACCTGATCATGCAGACGCTGTCGCGTGGTGGCCCCATCGTCTGGTTGAGCGAGGACGATGCACGCAACGCCGGCATCGAGGACAACGACTGGATCGAGCTGTTCAACGTCAACGGTGCGATTGCCGCGCGTGCGGTGGTCAGCCAGCGGGTGATGCCGGGCATGGCGATGATGTACCACGCCCAGGAACGCATCATCAACGTGCCGGGTTCGGAGATTTCCGGCACCCGTGGCGGCATCCACAACTCGGTGACCCGCATCGTGCTCAAGCCTACCCACATGATCGGCGGTTACGCGCAGCTGGCCTGGGGCTTCAACTACTACGGTACCTGCGGTACCAACCGCGATGAGTTCGTGATCGTGCGCAAGATGGACAAGATCGATTGGCTGGATGGTGAAGAGTCGGTTGTCGCCGCACGGGAGGTGGTGTGATGAAAGTACGTGCCCAGATTGCGATGGTGTTGAACCTGGACAAGTGCATCGGCTGCCACACCTGCTCGATCACCTGCAAGAACGTGTGGACCTCGCGCGAGGGCGTGGAGTACGCCTGGTTCAACAACGTCGAGACCAAGCCCGGCATCGGTTACCCCAAGGAATGGGAAAACCAGGAAAAGTGGAACGGCGGTTGGGTGCGCAACGGCAGCGGCAAGCTGGTGCCACGCGCCGGCGGCCGCTGGCGCATGCTGGCCAAGATCTTCTCCAACCCCGACCTGCCGCAGATCGACGACTACTACGAGCCGTTCGACTTCGATTACCAGCATCTGCACGACGCGCCCGAGTTGAAGCATCAGCCGACCGCGCGTCCACGCTCGTTGCTGACCGGCCAGCGCATGGAGAAGATCGAGTGGGGCCCGAACTGGGAGGAAATCCTCGGCAGCGAGTTCTCCAAGCGTTCGCGTGACTACAACTTCGACAAGGTGCAGAAGGAGATCTACGGCGCCTTCGAAAAGACCTTCATGATGTACCTGCCGCGCCTGTGCGAGCACTGCCTCAATCCGGCCTGCGTCTCGGCGTGCCCGTCCGGTGCGATCTACAAGCGCGAGGAAGACGGCATCGTGCTGATCGACCAGGACAAGTGCCGCGGTTGGCGCATGTGCGTGTCGGCCTGCCCGTACAAGAAGATCTATTACAACTGGAAGAGCGGCAAGTCCGAGAAGTGCATCTTCTGCTACCCGCGCATCGAAATGGGCGAGCCCACAGTGTGTTCGGAAACCTGCGTGGGCCGCATCCGCTACCTCGGGGTGATGCTGTACGACGCCGACCGCATTGCTGAAGCTGCATCGGTGGCGGCGGAGAAGGACCTGTACCAGTCGCACCTGGACATCTTCCTGGATCCGTTCGACCCGGCGGTGATCGCCGCCGCGCGTGCCGAAGGCATTCCCGACAGCTGGCTGGAATCGGCCAAACAGTCGCCGGTCTACAAGCTGGCCATCGACTGGAAGCTGGCGCTGCCGCTGCACCCGGAATACCGCACCTTGCCGATGGTCTGGTACGTGCCGCCGTTGTCGCCGATCCAGTCGGCGGCCGAGCGTGGCCATGTCGGCATGAGCGGCGAACTGCCGGATATCGCCTCGCTGCGCATCCCGGTGCGTTACCTGGCCAATCTGCTGACGGCCGGTGATGAAGCGCCGGTCATCCGCGCCTTGGAACGGTTGATGGCGATGCGCGCCTGGCGCCGTGGCAAGAACGTGGACGGCGTGGAAGACATGCGCGTGCTCGAACAGGTTGGTTTGACCCCGGCGCAGGTGGAAGAGATGTACCGCTACCTGGCCATCGCCAACTACGAGGACCGTTTCGTCATACCGAGTGCGCACCGCGAGTACGCCAACGACGCCTTCGGCGAGCGTGGAGGCTGCGGCTTCACCTTCGGCAATGGTTGCAACGGCGACAGCCCGGCCGACCTGTTCACCCAGCGCAAGAGCACCACCTTTGCGGTGCATCCCAATCGCCAGCACCGGCACGAGGTGACGAAATGAGTGTGCTCAAGCTGATTGGTGTCCTGTTGGACTACCCACGTGACGAGCTTTGGCAGCATGGCGAGGAGCTGCTCGAGGCCTGCGACGATCCGGCGCTGTCGCCGGCCCGTCGCGGGCAGTTGCAGGCCTTCGTCCGCGACCTGCTCGCCAGCGACCCGCTGGACGCGCAGGACCGTTGGCTGGCCACCTTCGACCGTGGTCGCTCGATGAGCCTGCTGGTATTCGAACACATCCACGGCGAATCACGTGACCGCGGCCAGGCCATGGTCGACCTGATCGATGCCTATCGTAAGAATGGTTTCGAGCTGGATGCACGCGAACTGCCGGACTACCTGCCGCTGCTGCTGGAATACCTCTCGCACCGGCCGCAGGCCGAGGCCAAGGACTGGCTGCACCACATCGGCCACATCGCCGGCATGCTCGCCGCGCGTGCCGCCGAGCGGCAGCTGCCGCATGCGGTGCTGCTGGAGATCCTGGTCGAGGCGGGCGAGGGCAAGGTCAACCTGGCCGTGCTGCGTCAGCGGGCCAGCGAAGAAGTGCGCGACGACACCGTCGAAGCCATGGACCGCCTGTGGGAAGAGGAAGCGGTGCGCTTTGGCGCCGATGCACCTTCGCAGGATTGCGATCCACCCCATCGTTCACCGGCACGCGCGCAGCCGCGGGAGATCCAGCCATGAATTACCTCAATCAGTTCGCCTTCCAGTTCTATCCCTACATCGCGGTGGCGGTGCTGTTGATCGGCAGCTGGGCGCGCTATGACAAGGCCATGTACAGCTGGCGTACCGGCTCGACCCAGTTGCTGTCCGATCGCGGCATGCGCTTTGGCAGCAATTGCTTCCACATCGGCATCATCGCCATCCTCGGCGGTCACTTCGTCGGCCTGCTGACCCCGCATGCGCTGTACGAGCCCTTCATCACCTCTTCGCAGAAGCAGTTGCTGGCGATGGTGGTAGGCGGCTTCTTCGGTGCCCTGTGTTTCGTCGGCATCACCATCCTGCTGGTGCGTCGCCTGACCAATGCGCGGGTGCGCGCAATCGGCAGCTTCGGTGACACGCTGGTGCTGGTGCTGCTGTTCGCCCAGCTGTGCCTTGGCCTTTACAGCATCAAGGTCTCCGCCGGCCATCTCGATGGCGGGGTGATGGTGATGCTGGCCGAGTGGGCGCAGCACATCGTCACCTTCCGTGCCGGTGCGGCCGATTACGTCGAAGGCGTGCATTGGGTCTACAAGGCGCACATCTTCCTCGGCCTGACGCTGGTGTTGATCGCCCCGTTCACCCGCCTGGTGCATGTGTGGAGCGTGCCGATCAGCTACCTGTGGCGTCCGTACCAGGTGGTGCGCCGTCGCCAGGCCACGCTGCGCTACGGTCCGCGGGAGTAAGCCATGGGCAGCCTGCCACGCATTCTTCCCATCACCGTCATCGACTCGCAGACACCGGTGCCGGCCGAGGCCGGCCACCATCACGACGCCGATGATGGCCCGCGCAGCCTCGGCCAACCCGCACCGTGCAGCCTGTACGTGCAGGACACTGCGATCAGCGAGGCCGATATCGCCCGCGAGATGCAATACCACCGGGCGATGCGCCCGGAGCAGTCACGTGCCGATGCGGCGCGGGCGCTGGTAGTACGCGAGCTGCTGCGGCTGGAAGCCGAGCGGCTTGGCCTGGCCGATGCCCCCGGCGTCGGCCAGGAGACCAGCGAGGAAGCACGCATCCAGCAACTGATCGAACAGACGCTGGAAGACCGCGTGCCCAGCGAGGACGACTGTCAGCGCTATTTCGCGCAGAACCCCGAGCGTTTCCGCTCACCAGATCGCATCCGTGTACGCCACATCCTGCTGGCGGCACCGGCCGACGATATCGCTGGCCGGCTGAAGGCACGCACCCAGGCCGAGAAGCTGATTGCAGAACTGCTGGAGCAGCCACACCTGTTCGCCGATCTGGCCGCGCGTCACTCGCAATGCCCGTCCAGCAGCGAAGGCGGCGATCTGGGCTGGCTGCAACGCGGGCAGACCACGCCCGAGTTCGATCGCCAGGTGTTCCGCCTGCGCCAGGGCTTGGCGGGTTTTCCGGTGGAATCGCGCTGGGGCTATCACGTGGTCAGCGTTGATGTGCTGGAAGCTGGTGTAGCGCTGAGCTTCGAGCAGGTGCAGCCACAGATCAGTGACTACCTCGAACTGCAGGTGCGCCAGCGCGACGTGCAGCAGTTCCTGCTCGAGCTGCGCGAACGCTACCCGGTACGCGGGCTGGAAGACATCGAAGCACAGGCTGAGTAAGACGTAATCCCCCAGGAGCACCAATGAGCCAGAATCTACAGAACATCAGCAGTGGCGAACAACAACGTGCGCTATGGCTGAGTACCTTCGCCTTCACCGTGTGTTTCGCGGTGTGGATGATCTTCGCCATCATCGGCATCCAGATCAGCGAGCAGCTGGGCCTGAACGACACCCAGTTCGGTCTGCTGATTGCCACCCCGGTACTGACCGGCTCGGTGATCCGGGTCTTCCTCGGCATCTGGTCCGATCAGTTCGGCGGCCGCAAGGTGATGACCCTGGTGATGCTGTGCGGCGCTGTCGCGACCTGGCTGCTGACTTACGCGCAGACCTATCCGCAGTTCCTGCTGGCGGCGCTGTTCGTCGGCATCGCCGGCGGCAACTTCTCGGTCGGCGTCACCTATGTGTCCAAGTGGTTCCCGCCGGAGAAGCAGGGCACTGCATTGGGCATCTTCGGTGCCGGCAACATCGGCTCTGCGGTCACCAAGCTGCTGGCGCCGCTGGTGATGGTGGCCTCGGGCTGGATGATGGTGGCCAAGCTGTGGGCCGTCGGCCTGGCGGTCACCGCCATCCTGTTCTATCTGTTCAGCAAGGAAGATCCCTCGCTGGAAGACCGCCGTCGCAGTGGCGTCAAGCCGATGTCCTTCGCCGAGCAGATGGCGCCGCTGAAGAACCTGCAGGTGTGGCGCTTCTCGCTGTACTACTTCTTCGTGTTCGGCGGCTTCGTCGCGCTGGCACTGTGGCTGCCGCACTATCTGGTCGGTAACTACGGCATGGATGTGGGCACGGCCGGCGTGCTGGCTGCGTGTTACTCGATCCCGGCCAGCCTGTTCCGGGTGGTGGGCGGCTGGCTATCCGACCGCATCGGTGCGCGCCGGGTGATGTACTGGACGCTGGGCGTATCGGTGATCTGTACCTTCATCCTGGCCTATCCGGATACCCGCTACATCGTGCAGGGCATACACGGCGAGATCAGCTTCCACCTGGCCATCAGCGTGACCCTGTTCACCGTGCTGGTATTCGTACTCGGCTTCTTCATGTCGCTGGGCAAGGCTGCGGTCTACAAGCACATCCCGGTCTATTACCCGCAGCATGTGGGCTCGGTTGGTGGTGTGGTCGGCATGATCGGCGGCCTCGGCGGCTTCATCCTGCCCATCGTGTTTGGCGCGCTGAATGATGCGCTGGGCATCTGGAGCAGCTGCTTCATGCTGCTGTTCGTGCTGGTCAGCATCTCCCTGGCCTGGATGCACTTCGCCATCCGTCGGATGGAGCGTCGCAACTTCCCGCAGCTCGATCGTGAGACCGATCTGCCCGAAGCCATTGATGCAGGCGCGGCGGAGAAACAGCGCCGCGCTTGATCCAGATCAGTGAAAACCGGCGGTCGCTACGCGAGGATGCTTGCATGTCAGTAGAGACCGCCGGGATGGATGACGCCACATTGCATGTTGCACTGCTGCAGCAACCCGCGCACGTGCTGTTCCCGGCGCCGGCGGAGCTGAGCCCGGGCTTCGCCGAAGCCGGCTGGCGCGCAGCCATGCAGGCCAGCAACGAGCATCTGATTCCACGTGCGTTGACGCTGGGTTTCTGCGCACCCCCACATGAGCTGGAACGCGCCGATAACGTGCTGGACGCGCTGCTGGTCTGCCTGCGCCTGCACGCCGACATGCTGGCCAGCGACCGCGAAGTGGCGGCCATGGTGTTGCAGCCCGGCATCGTCGAGCATCTGCCGCCTGCCCTGTTGGGACGCTTGCTGGATGCGGTGCCGGAGCAGCTGTGCACCATTGCCCGGCCGCAGGTCGAGGTGCGTCTGGATGCGGCCAGCGATGTTGCGCCGGCGTCATTGCGCGAGGTCGGCTGTACCCGGATGACAGTGATCGACCATGCTGGCGTCGACGGCCCGGCAATGCTGGCACAGGCCCAGCAGGCCGGGTTTACCGCGTGTTACTACCAGCTGCGCGTGCCGTGCTACGCCGATGTGTCGTTCCTGCAGCGGCTGCAGCGGGTAGTGGAGCTTGCACCCGAGCGTATCGTCCTGCCGTCGCCAGCCCTGCTGCCCGAGTACCCATTGCCGACAGACTGGCTACAGGCATGGCGGCTGCTGCGTTCAGCCGGTTACCTGCCGCTGGGCGGCGACCACTACCAGCGGCCGGACCTGCCCATGCCGCTGCGCAACGGTGACGGCCAGCGTCATTGCGACCTGCTCGGGGTGCCGCGCCGCGAGCGCCATGACCTGCTCGGCATTGGTGTGGGCGCCTGCAGCCAGATCGGCGATGTCATCTGCCGCATCGAGCCGGAGCCGAGCCATTGGCGCGCCTGCCTGGTGGTTGGCCAGCCGGGAATATCCTCTGGGCTTATTCTTTCCGAGCATGAACGCATGACCGATGAGGTGGTGCAGAGCCTGGCCTGCGACCACGCTTTGGACATGCGCGCCTTCGAATGGCGCAACGCACAGCCATTCGATGCCTGTTTCGAGCACGCGTGGAGCCGCGTCGGCATGTTCATCGAACGCGGTTGGCTGCGCCGTGACGGCGACATGTTGTTGATCCAGAACGAAGGTGAGCTGCTGTGGCGTATGATCGCAGCGTGCTTCCGCCCCTTGGCCGCTGTTGCTTGAAAACGGAATGACGCCAACAAACCCACCACCGCGCGGCCCGCAGGGTTCCGCCACGCCGAATCCAGCCGCTGCCGGCGACGGCGACGCGCTGCATTTCTGCACGACCTGTGCGTTCTCCGATGCCTGCAGCTCGCAGGGCTATGACAAAACCGCGCTGAACGAACTGCATGTGATGGTCGATCACGTCGGCCCTTACCATGCGGGCGATTACATCTTCCGCGCAGGCGAGCCCTTCGACTCGATCGCTGCGGTGCGCGCCGGCATGGTCAAGACCTTCGTCGATGACAGCCTCGGCAACGAACAGGTGCTGGGCTTCGCCTTGCCTGGCGAAGTGATCGGCCTGAACGCCATCCACGGATCGCGTTATCCCTGCAATGCGGTGGCGTTGGATACCGTGCATCTGTGCCGTATCTCGTTTCCGCGCATCAGCATGCTGGCCAGCCGCATGCCCGGCCTGCAGGCCAAGCTGTTCAGCCTGCTCAGTGCCGAGATCGGCAAGGCGGCGCTGCTGGCCGCCAATTACCGTACCGAGGAGCGCATGGCCGCGTTCCTGCTGGATATCTCCAGCCGCTACGCGCGGCGTGGCTT
The DNA here is from genome assembly GCF_056760195.1 of Stenotrophomonas sp. STEN020. Taxonomy (NCBI): domain Bacteria; kingdom Pseudomonadati; phylum Pseudomonadota; class Gammaproteobacteria; order Lysobacterales; family Lysobacteraceae; genus Stenotrophomonas; species Stenotrophomonas sp. STEN020. The sequence goes on along the minus strand of NZ_JBRREI010000005.1, from coordinate 37,605 downwards.
CTCAGCACACCGCTTCAACCTGACCATGACCCGCACCGAGATCGCCAACTACCTGCGCATGGCGCCGGAAACGGCCAGCCGGGTGTTGCGGCGTTTGAGCGACGAAGAAGTCATCGCGGTGAAGCAGCGCGAGATCATCCTGCTGCAACCGGAACGTCTGGCGTTGATGGCGGCCACCGATGACGCAAGCGAATGATGCCCAACCGAGGATGCATGCATGAACAAGCTGTGGGCGTTGTTGTTGCTGGCCGTCACGCTGCCGGCAAGCGCGGCTGATCTGACGGTCTCCGCGGCTTCCAGCCTGACTGAAAGCTTTCGCGAGATTTCCGCTGCGTATGAGAAGGCGAACCCGGGAACGAAGGTTGATTTGAACTTCGCCGCCTCCGGCACCTTGCTGCAGCAGATCGCACGCGGCGCGCCGGTCGACGTGCTGGCCTCGGCCGACCAGGCCACGATGACGCAGGCCAATACCGAAGGTCTTATTGATCCAACGACACAGCACGTATTCGCACAGAACAGCCTGTGGGTGGTGGTGCCGCCGCAGGCCAGCAACAAGCCGACCACGTTGGCGGCGCTGGCCAAAGCCGATGTGAAGCGCGTTGCCATCGGCAATCCCGACAGCGTGCCGGTTGGGCGCTATGCACGCGGTGCGCTGCAGCAAGCCGGTGTGTGGCCGGCAGTGCAGGCCAAGATGATCAGCACCCAGAACGTGCGCCAGTCACTGGACTATGTGGCACGTGGTGAAGTGGATGCAGGCTTCGTCTACGCCACCGACGCACAAGCGATGAGCGAGCGTGTGCAGCGCGCCTTCCAGGTGCCGGTTGCCGGTGGTATTGCGTATCCGCTGGCAATGGTGAAGACCAGCCGTAACGCCGCCGAAGCAAAACGCTTCATCGCCTTCGTGCGTTCGGCGCAGGGCCAGGCGATTCTGCACAGGCACGGATTTGGCAGCCCTTGATGGTGGATCTGGACTGGAGCGCGCTGTGGTTGTCACTGAAGGTGGCCGGCTGGGCGACCGCGATCAACCTCGTGCTCGGTGTCGGATTTGGTGCCTTGTTGGCGCGGCGGCGCTTCCCAGGCCGTGAGTTGCTGGACACGATATTTACCCTGCCGATGGTGTTGCCGCCAACCGTGCTTGGCTATTACCTGCTGGTGCTGATCGGCAGCAAGGGCCCGCTCGGCGCATGGCTGGAGAGCAGCTTCGGCATCAATCTTGTGTTTACCTGGCAGGCAGCGGTGATCGCTGCGGCGGTGGCGTCGTTTCCGCTTGTGTTCAAGCCTGCGCGTGCCGCGTTCGAGGATGTGGACGGGCAGCTGGAACAAGCTGCACGTACCTTGGGTGTGTCCGAACTGGCGCTGTTCTTCCGGGTGACCCTGCCGCTGGCATGGCGCGGCATTCTCGCTGGCCTGCTGCTGGCGTTCGCCCGCGCAATGGGTGAGTTCGGCGCCACCATCATGGTCGCCGGCAGTATTCCCGGGCGCACCCAGACCTTGTCCATCGCCATCTACGAAGCGGTACAGGCCGGTAACGACGGCCGCGCCAATGCCTTGGTGCTGCTGTCCTCGTTGGTCTGCATCAGCGTGTTGCTGCTCGCCGCGCGGCTGGTGGGACGGCGACAGGAGGGGGCGCGCAATGTGGCTTGAACTGGATATCCGTCGCCAGCTGCAGGCGGCAGGTCAGCAGTTCCAACTGCAGGCAGCGCTGCGCTGCACCCAGCCCAATGTTGTGTTGTTCGGCCCGTCCGGCGCCGGCAAGAGTTTGACCTTGAAGGCGGTTGCCGGGCTGCTGCGACCGGATACCGGGGTGATCCGCATGCACGGGCAAGCGCTGTTTGATGCGGTGGCAGACATCAACCTGTCACCGCAGCGGCGACGTATCGGCTATGTGTTCCAGGACTACGCCTTGTTCCCGCACCTGACGGTGCGGCAGAACGTCGGTTTCGGCCTGCAGCAAGGTCTGTTGAATCCGTCGCGCGCTCGCCGCATCGATGCGGTGGAACAGTGGCTGCAGGCATTCCGCATCGATCACATCGGTGACCTGTTGCCGGCGCAGATCTCCGGCGGCCAACGTCAGCGCACGGCCTTGGCACGGGCACTGGTGACCAAGCCGCAGGCGTTGCTGCTGGATGAGCCATTCGCAGCACTCGATCACGCCCTGCGTGCGCATCTGCGCCAGGAGCTGGAAACGGTGCTGGACCAGACCGGCATCCCGCTGCTGCTGATCAGCCATGACCCGGAAGATGTGGACATGTTCGGCCAACAGGTGGTGCATCTGGCCAACGGCCGCGTACAGGTCTGAGCGCCGGGCCGCTCGATCTGCGCGGCTTGTTGGATGCAGTTTGCTTAGTCCGGTTTGCCATCCGCACGCGGGCGCCAGTAGATCCACCCCAACCGCAGCAACCACGGTGCAAGCACCAGCAGCCAGCCTGCGGCGGCTACGGCATGCCAACGCCAAGGATCGTCCAGCAGCGGTGCGAGGATGCGCAGCACTGCGACCAGTTGCAGGCCGAGCAGGGCGATCCAGGCGACCACCGGCATCACCAGCGCACGCCCGGAATGGCCCTGGGTCACGCGGGTGACCATCGCCACCAGCAGGCTGCCGAACAGGCCAATCGCCAAGGCATGCAGCGGCGCGCGTTCCAGCCAACCTGTGTGGCCGCCGAGCGCGGCGATGTCCTGCAGCAGATACAGCAGCATCGCCAGCGGCCACCACGCCAGCCCGTAGAACAACACCGCCAGCAAGGCAGGCTTTGGACCGCGCGGCCACCAGCGCCACAGCGAGTACAGCGACAACAGCAGCAAGCCGGCATCGGCAAGCAGCGTTGCCAGTGCCAGCTGCAGGCTTTCACCGGCCAGATGCAGCAGGCATAGCCCCCACAGGATGGCCAGCCATTGCGGTGGCCGCCACGGCTGATAACCAGGCACCACATTGCCGGCGAAGAACGGAAACATGCGATGGGCGACGCTGGCGTATACCGGCAGCAACAGCCCGAAGGTGCCAACCGACACGCTCAGTGCCTGCCAGCGGATATCGGCGCCCGCCGCCGCAGCGGTGAAGGCCAGCAGGCCGATCCAGCCCAATAGCAATGCAGCCCAGCAGGACCATGCATGCCAGGTGCGTCCCTTCTCCTGCAACAGCAGGCGGCCGAGGACGACAAGGCCGAATGCCCAGCCCAGCAGTGCCAGCAACAGCGCCAGCAACAGCGCCAGCCGCAGCCCGGGTTGCCAACCACTGCTGGCGGTCAGCAGCGCGATCTGTGCTCCGAACAGGCTGCAGCCAACGCTTGCGTACCGCCAACGCGGCAGTGCCGGCAATCCCATCCAGCGTGGGAACACGGTCAACAAAAAGCCGAAGATGAAACTGGGCAATACCAGGTATTGCATCCACAGCCCGTGCAGCCAGGCCGGCGGCAAGCCGGGTGCGGGCAGGGGATTGCCCAGCTGCAACCCGGCCAGCCACAGCGCCCACCAGCCCATTGCCAGGCCGAGGTTGCAGACACCAATGAAGAACAGCAGCCGGTGTGGCGCGTTGAAGACGGTCAGGGTGGAGGCGGGGTTGTTCATTGCGCGAGTATCCGAGCAGGCCTGGTCGGGGGTACTGACGAATATCAAGCTGGGCTGCGCTATGGGGGTTTGGCGAGCACTTGTTGGCAGTATCCGACCGCGGCGGTCATCCGCCGTCTCTTGCCTGTAGCGTGGGCTTCCCTTTGTGCTGCTCTTGGGGCAACACTGCACCGGTCGGTCATCCGTTCCCGCGGGGAAGCGCAACGATGTTCGGAAGCAGCGTCGTAGTCTGGTCGGTGGTACGCCGGTTCGTGCTGGCAGTCGCGCTCGTCTCGCTGGCTGCGCTGGTGCTGCCGGCCACGGCGGCAGCCGCCAATGAGCAGGCGCAGGTTGAGGGGCCGGTTCCAGCGACGGTACGCTTCTACAACCGCGACATCCTGACCTTCCGCAGTGGGTTCATGGGTCGCTCGCCGTCGCAACGTGCTGCGGTCACCGAATTCAACATCAAGCGGATTGTTGATGAGCCCGGCGTGCCCACGGTCACCTTCAACGACACCGCCGATGGCGCGATCCTGCTGCTTGGCGGCGAAGTTGTCACCCTGATCACGCCTGCCGATGTGGACAGCGCACAGGGCGAAACGCTGGGCCAGGTGCGTGAGGAGGTGCGCAGCCGGCTCGACGATGCGGTCGTCGCGGCTGAGCGTGCGCCGGGCCGTGTGCTCCGCGGCGTTTTGCATTGTCTTGTAGCCACGCTGTTTGCAGGGCTGTTGATCTGGTTGCTGGCTTGGGCGGCACGCAGGTTGCGCGCGGCGATGCTGGCATGGGTCGGTCGAAAGGCTGGGACGCTGCGTAGCGCGCCGGTCAAGCAGATGTTGCATGGGGCAAACGCGCTGGCCGATTGGCTGTCGCGCGCAGTGCTGCTGGTGGCGGTGCTGTTGCTGGCAGAGGAATGGCTGCGCTACGTATTCCATCAGTTCGATTACACCCAGCCCTGGGCCAGGGCGATGACGGCCTGGGTTGCTGCCCAGGCCAAAGCCTGGCTGTGGGCAGGCGTGGCGGCGATCCCGGGTTTGGTCACCGCGGTCATCATTTTTCTGTTGGCGCGGCTGTGCAGCCAGATTGTCGGCTTGTTGTTCCGGGGCGTGCAGAACGGACGCTTCCAGTTGTTTGGGATCGACCGCCAGCTGGCCGAGCCCAGCCGCAAGCTGACCGTGGGAGGTATCTGGCTGTTTGCGCTGGTGATGGCCTATCCCTATCTGCCCGGCTCAGGCAGCGACGCCTTCAAGGGCTTGAGCGTGCTGCTGGGCGTGATGATTTCGCTGGGAGGCTCCAGCATCGTCGGTCAGGCAGCGGCGGGTTTCACCCTGCTGTATGCGCGGACGATGTCGGTTGGTGACCTGGTCAAGGTGGCGGACGTCGAGGGGCAGGTGATCCAGATCGGCTTGTTCACCACGCGCATCCGCACCCTGACCGGGGTGGAAGTCAGTCTTCCCAACATGCACGTGCTCAGTGGCAAATTGTTGAATTACTCGCGCGATCCCCAGGCTGCCGGCATGTGGCTGGAGACCGGCGTCACCATCGGCTATGACACGCCGTGGCGGCAGGTGCAGCGGCTGCTGCTGGATGCGGCCGGCAAGACCGCGCATGTGCAGAGCACACCCGCTGCCTATGTGCTGCAGACCGCGCTCAATGATTTCTATGTCGCCTATGTACTGCGCGTGCATATCGTTGAGTTCCCGCTGCGCGCGGAGATCCTCAGCGCGCTGCATGCCAACATCCAGGATGCGTTCAACGCGGCCGGGGTGCAGATCATGTCGCCCAACTACATTGCCGACCCTGAGCTGCCGAAGATCGTTGCGCCCGCCGATTGGGACCCGCAGGGCCCGACGGCATGATCGCCCCGCAGGTAGCCGTGCACGGCTGACATATGCGCGGCGTAAGCTTGCCAAAACCTACTCCGCAACCGCTCAACGGCTCGCCCTGCCTTGGTTTGACGCGCTGCCGCAAGGCCTTTCCGGCGCTGCTCGTTAAACTGATTTCATTTGCAACGGAGGTGGTATGACTGGTTTTCGTCCGGTGTCGCTGATTGGCGTGCCTACCGATGTGGGTGCTGGTGCGCGCGGTGCGCGGCTTGGCCCGGAGGCGCTGCGCATTGCCGGGCTGCCCGAGGCGCTGGTCGAGCGCGGCGTGGAGGTGCGTGACATCGGCAACCTGGATGGCCCGCGTAATCCCTGGACCGGCCCGGTGCAGGGCTATCGCCATCTGGACGAAGTGGTGGCGTGGAACCACGCGCTGATGGAAGCCACCTATGCCGAACTGAATGAAGGACGCCTGCCGATCATGCTCGGTGGTGACCACTGCCTGGGCGTGGGCTCGATCACCGCCGTCGCGCGTTGGTGTCGTGAGCAGGGCAAGCAGCTGCGGGTGCTGTGGCTGGACGCGCACTCCGACTTCAACACCTCCGATGTCACTCCGTCGGGCAATATCCACGGCATGCCGGTGGCCTGCCTGTGTGGCCTCGGCCCGGAAGGGCTGACCCATCTGGGCGGCAGCGCCCCGGCGATCGCGCCGTGGCAGGTGCACCAGATCGGCATCCGTTCGGTCGACCCGGAAGAAAAGCGGTTGATCAAGCAGCACCGCGTGGACGTGTATGACATGCGCCATATCGACGAGGCCGGCATGAAGCGCACGGTCGAGGCTGCGCTGCATGGCATCGACGCCAATACCCATCTGCACGTGAGCTTCGATGTGGATTTCCTCGATCCCAGCATTGCTCCGGGCGTTGGCACCACGGTTCCCGGTGGCGTCAATTACCGCGAGGCGCAGCTGGTGATGGAGATGATCGCCGACACCGGGTTGATGGGCTCGCTGGACATCGTCGAGCTGAATCCGTTGCTGGATCACCAGAACCGAACCGCCGAGCTGGCCGTGGACCTGGTGGAAAGCTTGTTCGGCAAATCCACCCTGATGCGCGATTAACGTTTGGAAGACATCGCTGAACGTGTGCTGCGCGACTTCACGCGGAGCACACGCTGCAGCCGCCAGATTCGTCTTCACACGCGGAAAGCCTGTCGCCGGTTCGCCGGCACGACTTCCGCCTTATCAGTGAGGAGACGATCAACGATGAAGCGAATACTGATGTTGGCCCTGGTGGGCGCGTTCTCGATTGGCATGCTCAGCGGCTGCAATACCATGGCCGGTGCTGGCAAGGACATGCAGAAGGCGGGGGAAAAGGTCGAAGACAAAGCGCAGGACTGTAAAGACGGCAAGTGCTGATGAACGCGCGGTCCATAGTGGGCCGCATCGATGGAACCACCACAGGAGAAACACATGAAGCGTTTGGTCGCCCTGATGATGTTGTCGCTGTTCTCGGTCGCGGTGCTGTCCGGCTGCAACACGGTTGCCGGTGCCGGCAAGGACGTGCAGAAGGTCGGTGAGAAAGTTGAAGGTGCTGCCAAGGGTCATTGATCCGACAGTGTCATCCAGATGAACAAGAAGGCCGGCATTGCCGGCCTTTTTCATGCTTGGGTTTGGTAACTGAAGCGATGTTCACCAAGGTCAGCAGTACACAACGAATCATGGACCTAATGCCAACAGCGCGGCAGCGAAGGTGGTCCCACGCGATTCAACCGCGTATCCCCCGAAGGAGCAACGTAATGAACAAAGACATCATTTCCGGCAAGTGGACCCAGCTCAAGGGCAAGGTACAGGCCAAGTGGGGCGACATCACCGACGACGATCTGAAGGTGGCCGAAGGCAACGCCGAATACCTCGCCGGTCGCCTGCAGGAACGTTATGGCTGGGCCAAGGACCGCGCCGAAACCGAAGTGCGCGACTTCCAGAAGGCGCTGCACAAGGACTATCCCGATTACCACTGATGCGGGGTGATTGAGACAAGTCCATTTGCCTCAATCAGAAACCGATGCCAGTCCTCTGGCATCGGTTTCTTTTTTGCCTTTGTGGGAGCGGCGTGAGCCGCGAAGCAAGTGCATCATCAGATGACACAGTTGATGAGAGGTTGAGCGGCGTCAGCTTCGCGGCTTATGCCGCTCCCACAAGATGGGTGTCGGGCTGACGCTGCGATCTCAACGCCCACGCACCGGCGGATCCGGCACGAAGCCACTCGGGAACGCCTGCGGCGAGTTGTCCACGCGGTGGTAACCGCGCGGCAGGATGCCCATCGCCACCAAGCGCTGCCGCGAGTCATAACGCACCTCGCTGACCTGCACCGGGTTACGGCTGGCGCGCTCGAAACTGGTCAATGAAGAGCTAGACCATTCACGTTCACCATGGCCGGTGCCAAGCCGCTGCCGCGACTCACTCTTGGCCGCCGCACTGGGCGCAGCGGCTTCGGCGGCGCGCCCGCTGGCATTGGCACTGGCCTCGGCGCGGTCTTCGTACTGCGGCATTGGCCGCGGCGTCGGCCGGGGCATTGGCAGTGGACGCACGTCATACACCGGCCGGCGCGCCTCGTTGAACACCGCGATGCCGATCACCCCGACATTGGCCGGGCGACCGGTGCGGCTGGCATAGCTGTCGCTGGAGCTGGTGAACACGAACTGCGCCACCTCGGCATTGGATTTGCGCCAGCCGGTGATTTCGCTGCTCTGCCACGGCTCCAGCACATAGCCGGACTGGCTGGGCGAGGCGGTCTGGCCGGTGATGGCATTGACCCCGTCCACCGACAGCACCACCAGCACGCGCTGGCTGCTGCGGTTCTGCATGCGCACGCTGTAGCGGTGGCCGGGGCTGCCGGCCACCCATTGCTGGCCCCGGTGCGGGTACAGGTCCAGCTCCTGGCCGTCGTCGCGGTCGATCACCGACAGCTGCACAGGACCTTCATCTGCCGGCCGTACCGGGCTGAACCCGCATAGCGCGACAACCGACAACACACTGGCTAGAAAACGGTACATGGCAGGCTCCTTGGCGGGGTACGTGACCTAGAACGGTCGGGCGCGGGCAACGGGGTTGAGGGCGGGGACAGGCGAGGGCGGTTACACTGGCCCGGTTCATCCGCTCGTCAGCTTGGTTTTCATGACTACCCGCGTCCTTACCGGCATCACCCCCTCCGGCACTCCCCATCTCGGCAACTACGTCGGCGCGATCCGCCCGGCCATCGCCGCCAGCCAGGCCTCGGATATCGAGAGCTTCTTCTTCCTGGCCGACCTGCACAGCCTGATCAAGGCGCAGGAGCCCGAGCGCACCCAGCGTTCGACCCTGGAGATTGCAGCCAGCTGGCTGGCCTGCGGCCTGGACCCGGACAAGGTGTGGTTCTACCGGCAGAGTGACATCCCGGAAACCACCGAGCTGATGTGGTTCCTCACCGTGGTCGCCAGCAAGGGCATCCTCAACCGCGCCCATGCCTACAAGGCGGCGGTGGACAAGAACCGCGAGGAGCAGCTTGACGACGATGCAGGCGTCAGCGCCGGCCTGTTCATGTACCCGGTACTGATGGCGGCCGACATCCTGATCTTCAACGCCAACAAGGTGCCGGTGGGTCGTGACCAGATCCAGCACATCGAGATGGCGCGCGATTTCGCCCAGCGCTTCAACCACGTTTACGGCAAGGAGTATTTCGCCCTGCCGGAAGTGATCATCGACGAACAGGTGGCCACTCTGGCTGGCCTGGACGGCCGCAAGATGAGCAAGAGCTACAGCAACACCATCCCGCTGTTCGTGCCGCGCGAGGAGCTGAAGAAGCTGGTGTTCTCCATCCTCACTGACTCGCGCATGCCCGGCGAGCCCAAGGACACCGAAGGCTCGGCGCTGTTCCAGATGTACCAGGCCTTCGCCAGCCCGCAGCAGACCGCCGGTTTCGCCAAGGCGTTTGCCGAAGGCATCAGCTGGGGCGATGCCAAGCAGCAGCTGTTCGAGCGCATCGACGCCGAACTGTCGCCGCTGCGCGAGCGCTACAACGCCTTGATGGCCGAGCCCGAAAAGATCGAAGCGATCCTGCGCAAGCGCGGGCAGCAGCTGCGCGAGCAGTTCGCCATTCCGCTGTTGAAGGAACTGCGCCACGCCGTCGGCCTGCGTGACCTGTCCGCCGCCGGCGACAAGCCCAAGGCGGCCGTTGCTGCCAAGGCGGCGCTGCCGCTGTTCAAGCAGTACCGCGAAAAGGACGGCCGCTTCTACTTCAAGCTGCTCGATGGCGAAGGTGCGCTGCTGATCCAGAGCGAAGGCTTTGACTCGCCGCGTGATGCCGGCCAGCTGATCGCCGTGCTCAAGCAGGCCGAACAGGGCGATGCACTGCAGAGCGAGCTGTTCAAGGTCGAAGTGGAAGTGGAGCCGGTGCTGGCGGCATTGCGCGAGTTGCGCGAGGCTGCGGCAAAGGAATAAACCCCTGTGGAGGAGCACGTCGATGGCCTGGTTGTCGTTGTTGTTGTTTCTCCCCTCGTTCGGTGTGATGGGGGCGTTGTACTGGTGGTTCCCGCGCCAGCCGCGCAATCGCACGCGTACGGTGTTTGATGCATCGATGCTGATGCTGGCCCTGGTGGCCAGCATCGGCTTCATGTTGTGGGGCTACCACGTTGGCGCCACCGAGGTGCCTGAAGGCCTGTGGAAGCAGATCCTGGCCGTGCTCTACGCCTACGGTGGCTTCCTGGCAGTGATGGTGCTTGCCCTGCTGCTGCGCCCACGCGTACTGCATCACTGAACTGACGCAGCTGCGACAAAAGTCCGGGTTGAGTGGCGGCGGGACGGCTGGCAGGATCGAGGCCAGTTTCTGCCGGAGTTCCCGCATGTCTGCTGCCCATGGCATCCACACCATCGATACCGCGTTCCAGCGCGATCATTTCGATGCGGCCTATCTGATCGTGCAGGACGGGCACGGCGCGTTCGTCGACTGCGGCACTACGCATTCGGTACCGAATCTACTGGCCTGTATTGCCCAAGCCGGTTTGCAGCCCGCGGATATCGACTGGTTGATCGTCACCCACGTGCATCTGGATCACGCCGGCGGCGCCGGTGCGCTGATGCAGCAGCTGCCCAACGCAAAATTGGTGGTGCACCCGCGCGGCGCCCAGCACATGATCGATCCGACCCGGCTGATTGCCGGTGCCACGGCGGTGTATGGCGAGGCCGAGATTGCGCGCAGCTATGGGCAGATCGTGCCGATCCCGGCCGAACGTGTGGTGGTGGCCGAAGACGGGCATCGTGTTTCCTTGGCCGGTCGCGAGCTGGTCTGCGTGGATACGCCGGGACATGCACGCCATCACTTCTGCGTGTGGGATGCGGCCAGCCGCAGCTGGTTTACCGGCGACACGTTTGGCCTGTCGTATCGCGAGCTGGATCATGCCGGCGGTGCTTTCATCATCCCGACCTCCTCGCCGGTGCAGTTCGAGCCTGAGGCGATGCATGCCTCGATCAATCGCTTGATGCGCGAATCGCCGGAAGGTATGTACCTGACCCATTACGGCCGCGTCGAAGGCACTGCGCGGTTGGCCAAGGAGCTGCACGAGCAGATCGATGCGATGGTGGCGATCGCGCAGCGCTGCAATGGCGAACTGCAGCGCCATCGCCTGCTGGTGGATGCGCTGGGCGCGCTGTATGTAGCGCGATTGAGATTGCAGGGCAGCCCGCTGGATGCGTCTGAAGTGCTGCGTGTGCTGGCGATGGATATCGAGCTCAACGCACAAGGCCTGGCCTGCTGGCTGGACCGCGAAAAGCGCTGAAAGCGAGCGGGTTCCTGTAGTGCCGAGCCATGCTCGGCAGAGGCCTTCCCAGTGATGTATCAGTTCAATGTGGGAGCGGTGAAGCTCACCCCTCCCCAACCCTCCCCTTCGCGGCGCGAAAGGGAGGGGCTGTAGTGCCGAGCGATGCTCGGCAGAGGCCTTGCCGGGAAAGCTCCTGCCGAGCATGGCTCGGCACTACAGCGCTGTCGCGCCCACAACGGCAATGCCGGTTAGAATCTGCCATTCATTCTGTCGTTGGTAGTTGCCGTGAATCCGATGCGCATCCTGCTGCTGTCTTCCTGCCTGTTTGTCGGCGGTATCGCCTCGGCGGCCAATGACCTGCCCGGCGGCGGCATTGATCCGGAAGCGCTGTCGCGGCATGTACGCATCCTCGCCTCGGACGAGTTCGAAGGCCGCGCGCCGGCCTCAGCCGGTGAGCAGCGCACGGTTGACTATCTGGTCGATGAATTCCGCAAGGCCGGTCTGCAGCCCGGTGGCAAGGACGGCAGTTGGGTGCAGGAAGTACCGCTGGTCCGTGCAACGGTGGACGGTCAGGTGCAGGCCAGCCTGAGCTTGAACGGCAAGTCGCAGCCGCTGGTCAACGGTGAAGACATCACCCTGCAGAGCCTGAGCCCGTTCGGTGTGGTCGACCAGCAGGACACGCCGCTGGTCTTCATCGGCTACGGCATCTCTGCGCCGGAACGGCATTGGGACGATTACAAGGGCCTGGACCTGAGCGGCAAGATCGCCGTGGTGCTGATCAACGATGCCGATTTCGAGGCCGAAGCGCCGGGTGCGTTCGATGGCAAGGCGGTGACCTATTACGGCCGCTGGACCTACAAGTTCGAGGAAGCTGCGCGCCGCGGTGCCGAGGGCGTGCTGATCGTGCACGAGACCGCGCCGGCTGCGTATCCGTGGGCGACGGTGAAGGCGTCCGGTACCTCGCCGCTGTTCGATATCGAACGCAGTCAGGAAGAAGCGCAGGCCGCGCATACGCCGGTTCGCGGCTGGATGCAGCGGGCGCTGGCTGAGCGCATCTTCAGCGCCGCTGGCCTCGATTTCGAAACCGAGAAGCGCAAGGCGATGAAGGCCGACTTCCGCCCTGTCGAGCTAGGCGACGCCAGTCTCACCACCAGCTTCTGGGTCAAGCGTGAGCGCGTGGTCACCCGTAACGTGGTGGCCAAGCTGGAAGGCAGCAGTCATCCGCAGGAATCGGTGATCTTCTCCGCACACTGGGATGCCTTCGGCATTGGCCACCCGGACGCAAGCGGCCAGACCGTGCGCCACGGTGCCATCGACAATGCTACCGGCGTGGCTTCGGTGCTGGAACTGGGGCGCGTATTCGCCGCCGGTCCGCGCCCGCAGCGCTCGCTGTACTTCCTTGCATTGACCGCAGAAGAGAAGGGCCTGCTCGGTGCCAGCTATTACGCCGCGCACCCGCTGGCACCGCTGGAGACCACCGCTGCGGTATTGAACATCGAGATGTTCAGTCCGGATGGTGAAACCGCTGATATTGCGACCTGGGGTAATGGCCGGGTTTCGCTGGAAGACGATGTGCAGCGTGTGGCACAGGCTCGCGGTCGTCGCTGGTCGCCGGATCCGAATCTGGAAGCCGGTTTCTTCTACCGCGCCGATCACTTCGCGTTCGCCCGCAAGGGTGTGCCTGCGATCACCGTTGGTGCCGGTCTGGACAAGCTGGATGGTGGTGTTGCCGCCGGCCGCGCGTTGCGTGATGCCTATTTCGCCAAGTGCTATCACCAGGCCTGCGATGCGTGGACGCCGCAGTGGGACGCGCGCGGTCTGGCTGCCGATACCTTGTTGGTTTATGACATGGGTTTGGAACTGGCCAATAGTCGGCAGTGGCCGACCTGGCAGAAGGGCGCGGAGTTCGAGGCTGCGCGTGAAGCGAGTGATGCTGCGAGGCGCTGAGTGATGTTGCGTGACGTTGAGTGATGAAAAGACCGGCGGACTGAGTCCGCCGTTTTTTTGCGTTTCGCTTTTTGCCCCTCGCTTTTGCCTTTATGCCGTCATTCCCGCGCAGGCGGGAATCGCTCCGGCTTGTGCTTTGGCTTTGGCTGTTGCCGTTCGCAAAGGCAAGTGCAAAGGCAAGTGCAAAGGCAAGTGCGTAGAGCGATTCCCGCCTGCGCGGGAATGACGGCATCAAGCCAAAGCCAAAGCCAAAGCCAAAGCCAAAGCCAAAGCAGCTCTGGCTCCGACTTGCCCAGCCTTACCGCCGCGTCCCATCCAACCAGTTCGGCCCCTTGTTCTTGAGAAAGAACACATAGACCAACAGCGACACCGCAATCACCGCAGTGACATAGATCGCGAACGCATCCACATGCCCGGTCTTCAATGCGCCCTGATACAGCAACGGCGCCGTGCCACCAAACAGTGAATTGGCCATCGCATAACCGAAGCCAACGCCCAGCGCACGCACATGCGTGGGGAACAGCTCAGCCTTCACCACGGCGTTGATCGAGGTGTAGCCGGTGAGGATGACGAAGCCGACTGCCAGCACCAGGAAGGCCATCAGCGGATCATGTTGCTGCGGCAGTTGGGTGATCATGTACCAGCTGTAGAGCACGCCGCCGACGCCGAAGAACACCAGCAGGCTCTTTCGGCCGACGATGTCCGACAGCCAACCGCCCACCGGCTGCAGCAGCATCAAAAAGGTCAGCACGCCCAGGTTGATCACGGTGCCGGTCATCACGTCATTGCCGGCGAATGCACTCTGGACCATCTTCGGGCCGTTCACCGAGTAGGTGTAGAAGGCCACCGTGCCACCGGCGGTGATCAGGAAGCACAGCAGCAGGGCGCGCCACTGGTGCACGAACAGTTCGCGCATCGAGCCGGACGCTTTGGCGCGGCCATCCTTCGCTGCTTCGATGGAGTCGGAGGTCAGCGATTCGTCCATGCTCCGGCGCAGCCAGAACACCACGATGGCGGCGATGCCGCCAATGCCGAAGGCGATGCGCCAGCCCCAGGCCGAGATCTCGGGTTTGTCCCACAGCAGCAGCATGCCGAGCAGGGTCAGCTGCGCCAGCACGTGGCCGCCAACCAGGGTGACGTAGTGGAACGAGGATAGGAAGCCGCGCCGGCCGGGAATCGCCGCTTCGGACATATAGGTCGCACTGGTGCCGTATTCGCCACCGGTGGCGAAGCCTTGTGCCAGCCGTGCCAGCAGCAGGATCAACGCCGCGGCGCCGCCAATCTGCGCGGCGGTCGGGGTGATCGCGATCAGGAACGAGCAGGCCGCCATCACCGTCACTGAAACCGTCAAGGCGCGGCGCCGGCCGTAACGGTCGGCGAAGCGACCGAAGTACCAGGCACCGATCGGACGCATCAGGAACGTGGCCGCGAAGATCGCCCACACATAGATGGTGGAGTTCTTGTCGGCGGCCGAGAAAAACTGCGACTCGAAGTACACCGCGAACACCGAGTAGACATAAACGTCATACCACTCGACCAGATTGCCGGCCGAACCTTTCAAGGTGTTGGAGATCGAGCGGCGCAGGGCGGCACGTTCGGAGGCAGCCGGTGCGTTGGCGGTGGGGGTGTTCATGCAGAAGCGGTCCTCGCTTGATGGCCGATGGCCGGGCGATGCGCGCAGCTGTGGCGCGGCGGTCGGCTCAACCCTAGCGCAGACCATGTATGGATGATGTAGGTGCTCTGCCAAACGAATACAGCATGCCGTTTTTCAGACTGATCTCGGCGCCGCTGTGCCCTAGAATTCACCTTCCCCCGAATGGTGGCACCGCCTCATGTCCTCCCCCGTATCCACGCCGGCTGCTCCTCCCAGGGGTGGCCTTGTCGTTTTGGCCTTGTTGCTGGTCTACGTGGTGTGGGGGTCGACCTATCTCGGCATCCATCTGGCGCTGGAAAGCGGCCTGCCGCCGCTGACGGTTATCTCCGGTATGCGCTTCGTCATTGCTGGCAGCGTGCTCTATACCCTATTGCGTTGGCGCGGTGTGGCCGCGCCGACCCGTGCGCAATGGAAGACTTTGGCGGTGATGGGCTTGTGCCTGCTGTTCCTGGGCAACGGCATGGTGGTGCTGGCCGAGCGCGACGTATCGTCCGGGCTGGCGGCGGTGGCGGTGGCCTCGGTGCCGCTGTGGATGGCGCTGTTCTCGGCCATCCGCGGCGAGAAGGTCACCCGTGGCGAATGGTTGGGTATTGCTGTTGGCTTCGTCGGTGTGGTCTGGCTCAACGCCGGCAGCAGTCTGACTGCAACCCCGACCGGGTTGATCCTGCTGCTGATCGCGCCGCTGGGCTGGGCGTTCGGTTCGATCTGGTCGCGTGGACGTGACCTGCCATCGCCATTCATGACCGCCGCCGGGCAGATGCTGTGCGGTGGCATGATCCTGGTCTGCGCCGGCCTGCTGCGCGGCGAGCGCATCAGTGCCTTGCCCAACCTGCAGGGTCTGCTGTCGGTGAGCTACCTGACCGTATTCGGCTCGATCATCGCCTTCACCGCCTATGTGTGGCTGCTGCACAACGTGCGCCCAGTGCTGGCCAGCAGCTATGCCTACGTCAATCCGGTGATTGCCGTGGCGCTTGGCGCGTGGATCGCACATGAGCGTTTCAGTGTTTCCGATCTCGGCGCGATGGCGGTGATTCTGGCCGGCGTCGTTGTCATTACTCTTGCAAGGCTGCGTCGCGCATGAACAGCAACAGCGAACAACGTAACGGCCTGTGGGCCATCACCTTGGCTTTCGTCATATGGGGCCTGTTCCCGCTGTACTGGCATCTGCTCAAGGAGGTGCCGTCGTTCCTGATCATTGCCCACCGCATTGTCTGGAGCGCGGTGCTGCTGGTCGGTGGGCTTAGCATCGTGCGCGGCTGGGGTTGGTTGACCGAGGTATGGGCCACGCCACGGCGGTTCTGGCTGCTGGGTCTGTCCAGCTTGTTGATCGCGCTGAACTGGAGCCTCTATATCTGGGCGGTCAACGCCGGCCATGTGGTGGAAACCAGCCTGGGCTACTTCATCAACCCGCTGCTGAGCGTGCTGCTCGGGGTAATGGTGCTGGGCGAGCGGCTGGGCAAGCTGCAGTGGCTGGCGGTAGCGCTGGCGGCGCTTGGCGTGGCCTGGTTGACCTGGCAGAGCGGGCGCCCGCCGTGGATCGCGATTGGCCTGTCCATCACCTTTGGCCTGTATGGCCTGCTGCGCAAGCTGGTGGTGGTGGACGCGGTGAGCGGGCTGGGCGTGGAAAGCCTGTTCATGGTGGCACCGGCGCTGGCCTATGTGCTCTGGGCCGAGAACGGCCATGGCGGCGGTTTCATCTCCGGCTGGGGCGTGGGCATCGACGTGCTGCTGGTGCTGGCCGGTGCGGTCAGCGCGATCCCACTGATTGCCTTCGCCTTCGGCGTGCGACGGGTGCCGCTGACCGTGGTCGGCCTGCTGCAGTACATCGCACCGACCCTGCAGTTCCTGGTCGGTGTGCTGGTGTTCCGCGAGGCCTTCAGCGCCAATCAGCTGGTTGGCTTCTGCCTGATCTGGGCCGGCCTGGTGGTGTTCGCGGTGGCCGGTGTGCGCAAGGCACGCATGGCAAGTGCGGCTGCGCCGACGGCGTAAGCAACGTAGCCATACACAAACAAGAACGGCGCCCAACGGCGCCGTTCTCTTTTTCGATCTGCAGCAGCTTACTTGGCCGCGTTGCTGTCCTTGTTCTTCATCATCGCGTCGCGGTTGGCCTTGAACGGATTGCCTGCGTACCAGTTCGGCCACGCATCGCCGCCGGCCAGCTGCTGGCCAACGCCGTACAGCAGTTCCAGGTCTTCGACGATGCCGTCGAGCTTCCAGGTGGCTGGGTCGTACTCGTCCTTCGGGCCGTGGTAACGGTCCTTGCCATAGGCTTCGGCCGCACGCTTGCCGGCTTCGGTGCCGCCGTCGATCAGGTCTTCGCCGCCATCGGCATACAACGCCGGCACGCCGGCCTTGGCGAAGTTGAAGTGATCGGAACGGAAGTAGAAGCCGCTCTGCACCGAGCTCTCAGCATGCAGGGTGCGGCCCTGCTTGGCGGCCAGCGGCTTGAGCAGGTCTTCCAGCTCGGAGCTGCCAAAACCGGTGACGGTGAGGTCACGTGCACGGCCATTGACCGACATCGCATCGATGTTGATCACGCCGGCGATCTTGTCCAGCGGGAAGGTCGGGTGGTTCACGTAGTACTGCGAACCGAGCAGGCCCGATTCCTCCAGCGTCACCGCCAGGAACACCACTGATCGTTCCGGCGGGGTCTGCTGGTGGGCCATCGCATCGGCGACTTCCAGAATGCCGGCCACGCCGGTCGCGTTATCGACCGCACCGTTGTAGATGTTGTCGCCGGTTTCACCTTCGTGCTTGCCCAGGTGATCCCAGTGCGCCATGTACAACACGGCTTCGTCGGCACGCTTGCTGCCCGGAAGCACGCCGACCACGTTGCGTGACTTCTTCTGCGCGATGGTGCTCTTCAGGTCCAGCGACAGCTGCGCGTTCAACGGCGCCGGCTTGAAGCCACGCTTGCTGGCGTCCTTGTAGGCCTTGTCCAGGTCCAGCCCGGCATCGGCAAACAGCTTGCGTGCGGCCTCGGCGCTGAGCCAGCCCTGTGCCTGCAGGCGCGGCTGGCTGTCTTCGGCGGCGGGCAGGTCGTACTGCGCACCGCCCCAGGAGTTCTTCACCACATCCCAGCCATAGGAGGCACCGGCGCTGTCGTGCACGATCAGCGCGGCGGCGGCGCCCTTGCGTGCGGCTTCCTCGAACTTGTAGGTCCAGCGCCCGTAATAGGTCATGCGCTTGCCATCGAACAACTTGGCATCGTTGGTATGGAAGCCCGGGTCGTTGACGAACATCACCACCGTCTTGCCCTTCCAGTCCTGGCCGGTGTAGTCGTTCCAGTTCTGCTCGGGTGCGTCGACGCCATAGCCGACGAACACCAGCTCGCTGTTGTCGATCTTGATTTCCGGCTGGCCGCTGCGGGTGCCGATCACCATGTCGGTGCCGAATACCAGGTCACGGCTGGCCTGGCCCTGCTGGATCTTCAGCACGGTAGCCGGGTTGGCCGTGGTTTCGGTCATCGGCACTTCCTGGAACCAGCTGTCGCCGTTGCCCGGCTGCAGGCCGATGCGCTGCATCTGGTCGCGGATGTAGTTGACGGTCAGCTCTTCGCCGTTGCTGCCAGGCGCGCGGCCTTCGAATTCATCCGAAGCCAGGGTCTTCACCAGCTCGCCGAAGTCGGCGGCATTGATGCCACCGGCAAAGGTGTGGGCCGGCGGTGGTGCGGGGGCGGGCGCGGAGGCCGCCGGTGCCGGTGCCTCCTGCTTGCAGGCGGCCAGGGCCGCAGTGGCGGCCAGGCACAACAACAGTTTGCGATGCATGAGAACTCCGGGTTGCAAGATCGAACCCGGATTCTAGGCAGGATTGGCCTGCAATGCGCGTTCAGCGTGGCGCGGTTTCGCTGTCGAAGCGTTGCGGCGTGGCGCCGGTCACAGGACCGATCTTCGCCGAGTCGTGCACCAGCAGCACGACCTCGCGCTCGAATACCAGCGGGCCTTCGACCACGGCGTTCGGGCCGATGACGATCCGCGGCTTGCGCGGTGCAGTCAGCGAGATGCCGAACGAGGGACGATTGACCTTGATGCCGCCTCTGACAACTGAATCGATGCCAACGGTGATGTCGCCATTGACTGTTTCGATGTCGCCAGCCAACTGCACGGCGACCAGGCCGATGCTGCCGTTGACGGTTTCAATGCTGCCGCCAATGCGGCTGCCGCGATCAACGTAGATGCCGCCGTTCACCGTATCCAGGCCGTGGGTGAGCACCAGGTTGCGGCCGCCATGGATCCCGCCGTTGACGGTTTCGATGCTGTGCGCCTGCACATTGTCTTCGGTGCGCACGCTGCCGTTCACGGTTTCGACGCTGTTGGCCTGCACACCGGAAGCCAACTGGATGCTGCCATTGACGGTTTCCAGATCGCCGTAGGTGTTGCCGGCCTGGGTCTGGATGCTGCCATTGACCTTGCTGATGTCGTCGGCGGCCAACGCCAGTGGGGCACTCGCGCTCAGCAGCAGAAGTAGAAATAGACGTTTCATGAGATCTCCACTGTGGAAATGCCGATGGACTGGGTGGCATGGCATCACGCTTGGGTACAATCCGCATCTGCCTGAAGTCACTGGAACCTCTTTGCGCCAGCCCAGTCACCAGCCTCGTTCCCGACGACCTGCGGCCCTGCTGCCATGGCGTGGTGCTTGCCTGCTGATGCTGGGCGTACTGCTGGCCGGGCCATTGTCGGCGCAGAACAGCTCGCGCGACACCGAGAAGAAGCTGCAGCAGCTGCGCGGCGAGATCAAGGGCGTTGCCCAGGAGCGTCGCCAGTTGGAAGGGCAGCGCGGTGAAGCCAGCCAGCGCCTGCGCGAGGCCGACCAGAAGGTCGCCCGCAGCGGCCGCGCGGTAGCCGAGGCCGAGGCGGCGGTGCAGCGCGAGCAACAGTCATTGGTGGCCCTGCAACAGCGCCGGACCACGCTGGAAAGCGGTCTGGCCCAGCAGCGCCAGCAGCTGGCAACGCTGCTGCGTGGTGCCTACCAGCTGGGCAATCACGCGCCATTGAAGCTGCTGCTGTCGCAGGACAGCGTGGCCGATGCCAATCGCGAACTGGCCTATCACCGCTATCTGCAGCGTGAGCGGGCCAAGGCAATCACCGGTCTGACCACCGATCTGCAGGCGCTGACCAGCACCGAACAGCAGATCGTCGCGCGCAGCAAAGAACTGGAGCAGGCCCGCGAACAACAGCGCCAGCAGGCTACCGCGCTGGCCCAGGACCGCCGCCAGCGCGCCAGCGTGCTGAGCGAACTGGATACCCGCTATCAGGATCGCAGCGAGCGCGAGAAGGCCTTGGGCAAGGACGCACGCGCGCTGGAGCAGGTGCTGGCCAGCCTGCGTGCCGCAGCTGCCCGCGCCGAAGCGGAGCGCCGCGCGGCCGCTCGCCGTGCCGCCGAGCAGGCGCGGCAAGCGGCAGCTGCCAACAGCGGCTCCACTCGCAGCCCAGCCAGGGCCACGCCGGGCAAGGTGCCGCCGCGGGTGGTTGCCAATGCGCCGGCACCGCGGGTTGGTGGCTTGGGTTGGCCGTTGTCGGGCAATCTGCTGGCCCGTTACGGCGGTCGTTTGCCGGATGGCCGCAACAGCGCCGGCGTGCTGATTGGCGCACCGGCCGGCAGCACGGTGACCGCAGTGGCCGATGGCACGGTGGTGTTCTCCGACTGGATGACCGGCTACGGCATGATCCTGATCGTCGATCACGGCAACGGCTATATGAGCCTGTACGCGCACAACGACGCCTTGCTCAAGGATGCCGGTGCCAGCATCAAACGTGGCGATGCGGTGGCCAAGGTTGGCAACTCCGGGGGCCAGGGCGTGACCGCCCTGTACTTTGAACTACGCCGCAACGGCCAGCCGGTAGATCCTGCGACCTGGTTGCAGCGGCAGTAACGCCCGCTGAGCGCTGGCGCAGCTGGCTGCGTCGGTTCAACAAGAATTTAGCTGGGCTTCGCGCATAATCGGGTCCAGCGCGGTTATTGCGCATCCGTTTTCTCATGGAGTGGTTCATGCGTGTAGCCCGTCTTGCTGCTGCCCTGCTGTTGGCCCTGTCACCGGCTGTTGCATTGGCCCAGAGCGCCCCGGACACGGTGTCCAAGGCGGACGACCCCGATGCCAAGGAATCGGTCACCTCACGCGTCCCCTTGGACGAGATCCGCCGCTTTGTCGGCGTCTACAACGCCGTGCGTGCGGCCTATGTGGACCCGGTGGATGACAAGAAGCTGATGCAGTCGGCCGTACGCGGCCTGCTGTTGGAGCTGGACCCGCACAGCACTTACTTCAACAAGGAAGACGCAGAAGCCTTTGACGAGCAGACCAACGGTGCCTACGAAGGCATTGGCGTAGAGGTCCTGCAGCAGGACAACACCTTGAAGGTGGTGTCGCCGATCGATGACACCCCGGCCGCGCGTGCTGGCCTGAAGGCCGGCGACCTGATCGTGGCCATCGATGGCACCCCGATCAACGCCATCGATGCCAGCGAACCGCTGCGTGGCAAGGCCGGCAGCAGCGTGGTACTGACCATCGCCCGCGGCGAACAGAAGCCCTTCGATGTCACCGTGATGCGCGAGACCATTCGCGTCACCAGCGTGCGCAGCAAGATGCTGGAGCCGGGTTACGGCTATATCCGCATCAGCACCTTCCAGGCTGATACCGGCGCTGACTTCCAGAAGCAGTTGAACCAGCTGCAGGCACAGGCCGGCGGCAAGTTGAAGGGACTGGTGCTGGACCTGCGCAGCAATCCGGGCGGCCTGCTCACTGCCGCCGTGCAGGTGGCTGATGATCTGCTGGAGAGGGGGGGCATCGTCAGTACCCGCGGCCGCATCTCGATCAGCGATGCCAAGTTCGACGCCACCCCGGGCGACCTGCTCAAGGGCGCGCCGATGGTGGTATTGGCTGACGCTGGCTCGGCCAGTGCCTCGGAAGTGCTGGCCGGTGCCCTGCGTGACAACGGCCGCGCGCGCGTGGTCGGTAGCCGCACCTTCGGCAAGGGCTCGGTGCAGACCGTGCTGCCGCTGGACAACGGCGACTCGGTCAAGCTGACCACCGCGCGTTACTACACGCCCAGCGGTCGTTCGATCCAGGCCACCGGCATCCTGCCGGATGTGGAACTGACGCCGGATCCGGCCGATGCGGTCAACGACTTGCCGGCCAGCCTGAGCGACTACAGCGAAGCCAAGCTGCCGGGCCATCTGCGCGGCGATGACGAAGCGGTGGGCAGCAAGGCCGGCGTGGTGTTGCCGGGCGATGCCCCGATCCAGTCGGCCTTGCAGGAACTCAAGCACCCGGGTTCGGTAGCGGCGGCACAGGCAGCAGCGGCGAAAGCCAAGCCCAAGCCGGCCAGCACCGCGGCGAAGCCTACGGCACCTGCCGAGGCAGCAAAGCCGGAAGCCACAGAAAAGCCCGCAGCCGAAGAAAAACCCCTGTAGTGCCGAGCCATGCTCGGCAGAGGCCTCACCGGTGGCCTCAGCCGAACATGTAGTGCCGAGCCATGCTCGACAAGGGCTTCACCGGTAAAGCCTCAGCCGAACATGTAGTGCCGAGCCATGCTCGGCAGGGGCCTCACCGGTAAGGCCTCAGCCGAACATGGTTCGGCTCTACCTCAAAAGGCCACTCTGCCGCGATCTGATCGGGCACCGGCTTCGCGGCTGACGCCGCTCCCACAAAAAACAGGCAGGGCTAGAAACCCTTGCGCTTACGCAGCCGTCTTGCAATGGCGGCGCGCACATACAGCCCGTACGCCACGCCAAACAAAAAGCCGGCCACATGCGCTGACCAGGCCACCATGCCGAAACTGGGGCCGATGTAGGCGAACACCACCTGCAAGGCCGCCCACACGCCGATCAGCAGAAAGGCCGGCGCACGAACGAATTCCAGGAACAGGCCCAAAGGCAGCACCACGCCCAGCTTGGCGCGTGGGAACAGAGTCAGATACGTGCCCATCAAGGCCGACACCGCGCCACTGGCGCCAATGATGGTGCGTTCGGGTGAGCCGATCACGTACAGCGCAGCCAGGTTGGCGATGGCACCGCCGAACAGGAACAGCAACAGCAGGCGCCATGGCCCCAGCACCCGCTCGGCCGGCAGGCCGAAGATCAGCAGGAACACCAGGTTGCCCAGCAGATGCGACCAATCGGCATGCAGGAACAGCGCAGTGAATAGCCTTAATACGCTGCCGTCGCGCAAAGCCGCCCACCAGTCATGGCCACTGCCCAGACCGGTGGCCAGCGCACCCCAGTCCAGCCACAGCGAGCGACGCGCCTCATCCGGTCGTGAGATCGACCAGAGGAAGGCGGCCAGCAAGGTCAGGCACAGCAAGGGCACAGCCCAGCGCAGGCCTGACTTATTTCTGGAAGGAATGGAGACGAACATGAGTCCGGAAGCCTAACCCGGGACCGCCCGATGCGGGTTGGGAATATGTCTTACGTCGTTATTGTTTAGTTAACGAGCGTGGGTGATACTGCATACGGCGTCGTATGTCGGGAGGGGACTCCGGCGCACTGTCAAGTAGCTTGCTGCTTGGGAGTGCAGGCGCAAAACGACCATTACCGTTTACGGAGAGAGCTTCCACTATGACCGCTTCTGCTATTGCTCGCGTAACTGCCCTTGCCGTCGGTATTGCCGGCGCCCTGGCTTTCAGCCACGCCGACGCTGCTGCCTTCCAGCTGAAGGAAAACAGCGCCAAGGGCCTCGGCCGCGCTTTTGCTGGTTCCACCAGCGCATGGGACGACGCTTCGGTTGTCGCCACCAATCCGGCGTCGATGCGCCTGCTCGACGGCCGCCAGTTCCAGGCCGACCTGAGCGCCATCAGCTTCTCGGCGAAGTTCGAGAAGGCCTCCGGCCGTAACTCCGGCCCGGGTGGCCCGGGCACCGGCACCAACATCACCGGCGGCAACGGCGGCGATGCAGGCATGATCGCTCCGGTCCCGGCAGCGTATTTCCACCTGCCGTTCGGCGAGAACGACAACATGCATTTCGGCCTGTCGCTGACTGCACCGTTCGGCTTCAAGACCGATTACGACAAGAACTGGGTGGGCCGCTACAGCGGCGTGACCACTGACCTGAAGGCCATCGACCTGGGCGCAGCGTTCTCCTACGACGTCAACCCATATGTGTCGTTCGGCGCGTCGGTGTTCGTTGAGCACCTGACCATCGAACTGTCCAACGCGCTGGACATGGGCGCCGTGGTCAACGGTGCCGCCCAGCAGCGTGCTGCCGCAGCTGCGGCTGCGGCTGGCCGCACCCCGGCGCAGATCGCCGCCGCTGCTGCTGCAGCTGGCCAGGCCGCTGCTGCGGGTGGCTTCTTCCCGGGCAGCGCCGATGGTTTCGTCACCATCGAAGGCGACAACAATGCCGTCGGTTACGTGCTCGGCACCACCTTGAGCCCGACTGAAGACACCAACATCGCCTTCAGCTACCGCTCCAAGGTTGAGCACAAGATCACCGGCGGCAAGGCCAACTTCACCGTTCCGCAGAATGTTTCGGTGGCCCTCGGCCAGCCGGGCAGCGGTCTGTTCGTGGACACCTCGGGCAAGGTAACCGTGACCCTGCCGGCCTCGGTCTCGATGAGCGTGACCCACCGCATCAACGACCGTTGGACCGTGATGGGCGACCTGTCGCGCACCGCATGGAAGACCGCGTTCGACAAGGTGACCGTCGACTTCGCCTCGAACCAGCCGGACAACACCCTGGCCTTCCATTACAACGACACCACCTTCGGCTCGATCGGTACCGAGTACAAGCTGTCGGAAACCATCACCCTGCGTGGCGGCGTGGCCTATGACGAGTCGCCGACCAGCATCGAGCACCGTGACGTGCGCGTGCCGGACGTGACCCGCAAGTGGCTGTCGGTTGGCCTGGGCTGGACCCCGTCGGAGAAGACCGAGTTCAACTTCGGTTACACCCACCTGTTCACCAATGAGCCGGGCATCAATGTGACCTCGGCCACCGGTAACGTGGTCAAGGGCAAGTACGACGTGGGCGGCGATATCCTCGCTGCTTCGATCAACTACAAGTTCTAATCGAACCTGTAGTTGATGCATGCAAAAAGCCCCGCGCAAGCGGGGCTTTTTGTTTGTGCGTTGATTTGTAGGAGCGGCGTCAGCCGCGAAGCAGAGGGTCGATCAGGTAGCAGGTATGTTGGTAGTTTCGATGGCGCCAGCTTCGCGGCTAACGCCGCTCCCACAGTTCCTGGGGTGCTGGTGCATTACCGGGAAAGCTTCTGCCGAGCATGGCTCGGCACTACGCTCTGCTCCCTCCCTTTCGCGCAGCGAAGGGGAGGGTTGGGGAGGGGTAGGTTTTTGCAGTGCAAAGAAAAACCCCGCTTGCGCGGGGTTTTTCCTGATCACGACACTACTGCAATCAATCGCCCAGGGTCAGCAGCGAGGCGTTGCCGCCGGCAGCGGTGGTGTTCACCGTTACCGTCTTTTCGGTGGCGAAGCGCAGCAGGTAATGCGGGCCGCCGGCCTTGGGGCCGGTGCCGGACAGGCCCTGGCCGCCGAACGGCTGCACGCCGACCACCGCGCCAATCTGGTTGCGGTTGACGTAGACGTTGCCGACGTTGACGCGCGAAGCAATGCGATCAACGGTTTCGTCGATGCGCGAATGTACGCCCAGGGTCAGGCCGTAACCGGTGGCGTTGATCTGCTCGATCACCGCATCCAGCTGATCGGCCTTCCAGCGGATCACGTGCAGCACCGGCCCGAAGATTTCCTTGTGCAGCTGGTTGAGATCCTTCAGCTCATACGCACGCGGGGCGAAGAAGGTGCCGTGTGCGGCGGCTTCGGACAGCGGTGCGGCGGCGATCAGGCGTGCCTCGGCGTCCATGCGCACTGCATGATCCTTGAGGATCTGCAGGGCGTCGGCGTCGATGACCGGGCCGACGTCGGTCGACAGTTCGCCCGGGTCGGCAACCTTCAGTTCGGCCATCGCGCCGGACAGCATGCCCATCACCTTGTCGGCGATGTCGTCCTGCACGAACAGCACGCGCGCTGCCGAGCAACGCTGGCCGGCGGAGGTGAAGGCCGAACCGATGGCGTCCTTGACCAGCTGTTCCGGCAGCGCCGAGGAGTCGGCGATGAAGGCGTTCTGGCCACCGGTCTCGGCGATCAGCACGCCGATCGCGGCATCGCGTGCGGCCATCGCGCGGTTGATGGCGCGTGCGGTCTCGGTGGAACCGGTGAAGGCCACGCCTGCTACGCGCGGGTCGGCGGTCAGTGCGGCACCGACGGTGGCGCCATCGCCCGGCAGGAACTGCAGCACGCCTTCCGGCACGCCGGCGTCCAGCAGCAGCTTCACGGCGTAGTAGCCGATCAGGTTGGTCTGCTCGGCCGGCTTTGCGATGACGCTGTTGCCGGCGGCCAGGGCAGCGGCCACCTGGCCGAGGAAGATCGCCAACGGGAAGTTCCACGGGCTGATGCAGACGAAGACGCCACGGCCGTGCAGCTGCAGTTCGTTGCTTTCGCCGGTCGGGCTCGGCAGCTTTTCGGCGGTGCCGAACTGCTCGCGTGCCTGCTTGGCGTAGTAACGCAGGAAGTCGACCGCTTCGCGCACTTCGGCGACGCCGTCGGGCAGGCTCTTGCCGGCTTCCTTCACGCACAGCGCCATGAACTCGGCGATGCGCGATTCAAGCTGATCGGCGGCGTGCTCGAGGATGGCGGCGCGGCTGGCGGCCGGGGTGCGGTTCCAGGCCGGCTGCGCGGCCACGGCATTGGCCAGCGCCTTCTGCACGGTGGCGGCATCGGCAGCCTGCCAGTGACCGACGACCTGGCGGTTGTCGGCCGGGTTGACCACCGGCTGCGACGGCGTGCCCGGGGCCACGCCCTGCACCAGCGGGGTCGCCTGCCACGGCTTGATGGCGGCGTTGAGCTGCTCGGCCAGGGCGCGCAGTTCGTTGTCGTTGGCGAGGTTGATGCCCATGGAGTTGGTCCTGTCGTGGTTCTGGCTGCGCAGCAAATCAACCGGCAGCGGGATCTTGGGGTGCGGAATGGAAGCGAACGAAGACACGGCTTCGACCGGATCGCGGATCAGGTCGTCGATGGACACGTCTTCATCGGTAATGCGGTTGACGAAGCTGGAGTTGGCGCCGTTTTCCAACAGACGACGCACCAGGTAGGGCAGCAGGTCTTCGTGCGAGCCCACCGGTGCGTACACGCGGCAGGGCACGTTCAGACGGTCAGCCGGAATCACCTCGGCATACAGGTCATCGCCCATGCCGTGCAGCTTCTGGTGTTCGTACACGCCGCCCTTGGCGATCTGCTTGATCGTGGCGATGGTGGCCGCGTTATGGGTGGCGAACATCGGGTAGATCGCATCGGCATGGCCGAACAGGCGCTTGGCGCAGGCGATGTAGGACACGTCGGTGTTCTGCTTGCGGGTGAACACCGGGTAGCCGGGCAGGCCCTCGATCTGCGCGCGCTTGATTTCCGCATCCCAGTACGCGCCCTTGACCAGGCGCACCTGCAGCTTGTGGCCGATGCGGCGGGCCAGGTCGGCGAGGTAATCGATCGTGTACGGCGTGCGCTTCTGGTAGGACTGCACGACGATGCCGAAGCCCGCCCAGCCCTTCAGCGAGGCATCGCTGACCACGCGCTCGATGATGTCCAGCGACAGTTCCAGGCGGTCGCTTTCCTCGGCGTCGACGGTGCAGCCGATGCCATAGGACTTGGCCAGCTGCGCCAGTTCCAGCACGCCCGGCACCAGATCATTCAATACGCGCTCGCGCTTGGCGTGTTCGTAGCGCGGGTACAGCGCCGACAGCTTGATCGAGATGCCGTGCGACTTGGTCACGTCGCCATCGGCCTTGCCGCCACGGGCGATGTTGTCGCCGCCGATCGCATGGATGGCGCGGCGGTAGTCTTCCAGGTAACGCAGCGCGTCCTTCATGGTCAGCGCGCCTTCGCCGAGCATGTCGAAGGAGTAGCGGTAGTTGCTGTTGTCGCCCTTGTGCGAGCGCGACAGCGCTTCGTCGATGGTGCGGCCCATGACGAACTGGTGGCCCATGATCTTCATCGCCTGACGCACAGCCAGGCGGATCACCGGCTCGCCAACACGGCCGATCAGGCGCTTGAACGCGCCATGCACGTCGCGCTTGGTGGCATCGGCCAGGTCAACGAGGTGACCGGTCAGCATCAGGCCCCAGGTCGAGGCATTGACCAGCACCGAATCGGACTGGCCCATGTGGCGCTTCCAGTCGGCTTCGCCCAGCTTGTCGCGGATCAGCTTGTCGGCGGTTTCCTGGTCCGGAATGCGCAGCAGGGCTTCGGCCACGCACATCAGCAGCACGCCTTCCTCGCTGCCGAGGTCGTACTGGCGCATGAAGGCTTCGATCGCGCCCTGGTTCTTGGAGCGGGCGCGCACGCGGCGCACCAGGTCGGCGGCGGTGGCCTGTACCTGTGCCTGTTCGGCGGCCGGCAGGCGCGCCTGCTCCAGCAGTTCGCGCACGTGGCTGGCTTCGTCCTTGAGCCATGCATCGGTGATGGCCTGGCGCAGCGCGGACGGCGCCGGCGGCAGCTCAGGCGTCAGCAGCGGCGGGGCCGGCGACGTAGGGGAGGCGACATCAGGGGAAGGTGTTGCGTTCATGCGCTCGGCCACAGTTGGATTCGGCCATTTTAATCTTCGGTGGCGGATTTCCTAGTCCCCTGAGGGCGTCTGTTTGCGGCCTGAAAGCACTGGCCTGTGGGCGCTTTCGCAATACTTAACGAGTCAAATTAAATTGTGCCGATTCCGGCATCTAAATCGACGTCCTCGGACGATATGGGCACAGTTTTGATGTGCACTGCAGCATTGATGACGATGATGAATGGAAGCTTGCCGGGCGTGTGCGGGCAGGGCTACCATCGAACTCGATTTCCGCGGTATGGACGCGGCTGCGATGATCCAGGTGCTTCGGCAAGATTCCGATGGCTCAGGGACGCAGTTGTTACTGCACCCCCCACGGGCACTCAGTGCTCGGCAGTTCGTCCAGTTGTTTGCGGCGTTGGCAGGATTGATGGTGTTCGCGGCCGGCCTTGCTTGGTTGTCCGGGAACGTACTGGCCCCTGTCTTCGCGTTGTTGCATGGCTTCCTGGTGGCCGCTGCCCTGCGCGCGTGTTGGCGCAGCAGCAATCGCCGGGAAGAGATCCGGGTAGGACCGGACTGCGTGGAAGTGATTCCCGCAGCCGGAGTTTCGCCGGTATTCCGCGCACACCCGTATTGGGTGCGGGTGGTGACCGGGAAGGAACGGGTCCTGCTGGTTTCCAGCGGCAAGTGGGTGGAAGTGGGGAGTTTCCTCGCGCCCGTGGAACGTCGGGAACTTGCGGTGACACTTGAAGGCTTGCTCGCAGCCAGCAATGGCAGCAACCGATGACGTCAAGGGTCTAGGCAATGAAGCAAAGCAGCGTGTGGGGCGCGAAGTTGAAACACGGTTTGGCAGCGGCAGCGATGATGCTGGCGGCGCAGGCGGCATGGGCGCAATCGGCCGATCCCAAGGAATGGCAGCTCAATATGGGCAAGGGCGTCACCCATACCTCGCGTATGGCGTGGGACGCACATATGGTGGCCTTGTGGGTATGTACCGTCATCGGCGTGCTGGTGTTCGGCGCCATGGCCTACGCGATGTTCAAGTTCCGCAGATCCAAGGGCGCGGTGGCCAAGCAGTTCAGCCACAACACCAAGGCGGAAATCATCTGGACGGTCATTCCCATCGTCATCCTGGTGGTGATGGCCTGGCCTGCGACGGCCAAGCTGATCGCCATGTACGACACCCGCGATTCCGAGATGACGGTGAAGATCACCGGCTATCAGTGGATGTGGAAGTACGAATACCTCGGTGAAGACGTCGCCTTCACCAGCCGCCTGGACCGCAAGTCCGACGAAGTGCGGCAGAGCGGCAGCGTGCCGACCATGGCCAGCGATCCGCATTACCTTTTGGACGTGGACAACCCGCTGGTGCTGCCGGTGGATACCAAGGTCCGTTTCGTCATCACCTCCGACGACGTGATCCATGCGTGGTGGGTGCCGGCGCTGGGCTGGAAGCAGGACGCTGTGCCGGGCTTCATCAACGAGCGCTGGACCAACATCGAAACCGAAGGCGTGTACCGCGGCCAATGCGCGGAGCTGTGCGGCAAGGACCATGGCTTCATGCCGATCGTGGTCAAGGCCGTGTCCAAGGACGAGTTCAAGTCCTGGCTGGCCTCACGCAAGCCGGCGCCTGCCGCGCCTGTAGAGGCCGCACCGGCTGCCGAGCCGGCACCTGCAGCGGCTCCCGAAGCAACTCCGACTGTCGCTACACCCGCCGCAGCTGCGGCGGCCGGTGCCTGATACCACTGCGTGCCGGTGCTGCCGGCGCGATGCCTGAAAACGCATAACGAGGTGTAGTTGCAATGGCGAATACCGCAGTGGACCACTCCGATCACCACGGGCACCAACAGGGCTTCTTCGAGCGCTGGTTCTTCTCCACCAATCACAAAGACATCGGCACGCTCTACCTGCTTTTCAGCTTCACGATGTTCATCGTCGGCGCGGCGATGAGCGTGGTGATCCGGCTGGAGCTGGCGCAACCCGGCCTGCAGTTCGTCAAGCCGGAATTCTTCAACCAGATGACCACCGTGCACGCACTGGTGATGATCTTCGGTGGGGTGATGCCGGCCTTTGTTGGTCTTGCCAACTGGATGATCCCGCTGCAGATCGGCGCGCCGGACATGGCGCTGCCGCGCATGAACAACTGGTCGTTCTGGTTGCTGCCGGTGGCCTTCGGCATGTTGCTGGTGACCCTGTTCCTGCCCGGCGGTGCACCGGCTGGTGGTTGGACCCTGTATCCGCCGCTGTCGCTGCAGGGCGGCTACAACGTAGCCTTCAGCGTGTTCGCCATCCATGTGGCCGGTGTCAGCTCGATCATGGGCGCGATCAACATCATCGCCACCGTGCTCAACATGCGCGCACCCGGCATCGACCTGTTGAAGATGCCGATCTTCTGCTGGACCTGGCTCATCACCGCCTTCCTGCTGATCGCGGTGATGCCGGTATTGGCCGGTGCGGTGACCATGCTGCTGACCGACAAGTTCTTCGGCACCAGCTTCTTCAATGCCGCCGGTGGCGGTGACCCGGTGATGTACCAGCACATCTTCTGGTTCTTCGGTCACCCCGAGGTCTACATCATGATCCTGCCTGCGTTCGGCGTGGTCAGCGAGATCCTGCCGACCTTCAGTCGCAAGCCGCTGTTCGGCTACCAGGCAATGGTCTACGCCACTGCCGCCATCGCCTTCCTGTCGTTCATCGTGTGGGCCCACCACATGTTCACGGTGGGTATGCCGCTGGGTGGCGAGATCTACTTCATGTTCGCCACGATGCTGATCTCCATCCCGACCGGGGTGAAGGTGTTCAACTGGGTCAGCACGATGTGGGAGGGCTCGCTGACGTTTGAAACGCCGATGCTGTTCTCGATCTCGTTCGTGATCCTGTTCACCATCGGTGGTTTCTCCGGCCTGATGCTGGCCATCGTGCCGGCCGACTACCAGTACCACGACACCTACTTTGTGGTGGCGCACTTCCATTACGTGCTGGTGACCGGTGCGGTGCTGGCGCTGATCGCCGCGGTGTATTACTGGTGGCCGAAGTGGACCGGTCGCATGTACAACGAGTTCTGGGGCAAGTTCCATTTCTGGTGGACGATGGTGTTCGTCAACCTGCTGTTCTTCCCGCAGCACTTCCTCGGCCTGGCTGGCATGCCGCGGCGTATTCCGGACTACAACCCGGTGTTCGCCGACTGGAACCTGATCAGCTCGATTGGTGCGTTCGGCATGTTCGCCACCCCGTTCATGATGGCGGCTATCCTGCTGGCCTCGCTGCGCAGCGGCAAGCGTGCCGAGGCACGCGCCTGGGAAAGTGCTCGTGGCCTGGAGTGGACCATTCCGTCACCGGCACCTGCGCATACCTTCACTGTGCCGCCGGTAATCAAGCCGGGTGATCTGGCGCATGATGACGTGACGCACTGAGGAGGCTGGCAATGAGCAGCAACGAACACTTCCAGGCTGAAGAAATGGCCTTGCGCAGGCGCCGCTCGCGACGCACCGCGCTGGTGGTTGGCCTGATCGCGGTCGCGGTCTATGTCGGCTTCATCCTGTCCGGGGTGCTGGCGAGTTGAACGGGCCGGCGCCCGCACCCAAGCCCAATGCTGGCCTCGGCCGGCTGATTGGCGTGGCCTTCGCGGTATTCGTGCTGACCTTCTCGCTGGTGCCGCTATACCGCATCGCCTGCGAGAAAGTGTTTGGTGTGCGGCTGGAGCGTGGCGCCACCACGCACGACACCAGCGCACATGCGGCCACCGGCAAGCGCACCGTGCGGGTGGAGTTCGATGGCGGCGTCAATTCCAAACTGCCATGGGCCTTCCATCCGGAAAAGCTGACGATGGACGTTGTGCCGGGTGAGTTGAACGAAGCTCTGTACTTCGCCCGCAATGACAGCGACCGCGCGCTGGTTGGCAGTGCGGTGCCGTCGGTGGCGCCGGCACGTGCATCGGGTTACTTCAAAAAGACCGAGTGTTTCTGCTTCACCGCGCAGACGCTGCAGGCCGGTGAAAAGCGCGACATGCCGATACGTTTCATCGTCGATCCGGACCTGCCGGCCGACGTCAACACGATCACCCTGTCCTACACCTTCTACAAGAATGATGCGCTGACCGAACGCCTGGCCCCGGCAACCGCCGCGGCCGCCGCACACGCAGCTCCCTGATCACGGACCCGGAAGCAACGCCATGGCCCATAACACGCCTGATCCCAACGTCTACTTCGTGCCAAGCAGCAGCAAATGGCCGTTTGTAGGATCGATCGCGATGCTGGTGATGATGGTCGGGGTAGCCAGTTGGCTCAACGACGCCAGCTGGGGTCGCTGGACCTTCTTCACCGGCGTGGCGATGCTGGTGTTCACCCTGTTCCTGTGGTTCGGCGATGTCATCCGCGAATCGGTGGGTGGCAACTACAACCGCCAGGTCGACGGCTCGTTCCGGATGGGGATGATCTGGTTCATCTTCTCCGAGGTGATGTTCTTCGCCGCCTTCTTTGGTGCGCTGTTCTACACCCGCAACATGGGCCTGCCCTGGCTCGGTGGTGAAGGCCATGGCGTGCTCACCAACGAATACCTGTGGGATGGCTATTCGGCGGCATGGCCGACCAATGGCCCGGCCGATATTGGTGGTGCCTTCCAGACCATCCCGGCCTGGGGCCTGCCGCTGATCAATACCTTGATCCTGCTGACCTCGGGCGTGACCCTGACCATCGCCCATCACGCGCTGAAGGCGGGCAACCGCAAGCAGCTGCTGATCTGGTTGGGCCTGACCGTCGTGCTGGGCTGCGTGTTCCTGTTCTTCCAGGCCGAGGAGTACATCCACGCCTACAAGGAATTGAACCTGACCCTGGGCTCGGGCATTTACGGTTCCACGTTCTTCATGCTGACCGGCTTCCACGGCGCACACGTGCTGCTGGGGACGATCATGCTGCTGGTGATGTGGTTCCGCTCGGCCAAGGGCCACTTCACCCGCGACAACCATTTCGGCTTTGAAGCGGCGGCGTGGTACTGGCACTTCGTCGACGTGGTGTGGCTGATGCTGTTCCTGTTTGTGTATGTGCTTTGATCAGGGAATCGAAAGTAGGGAATGGGGAATCGGGAAAGGCGTGGCGCGCGCTCGTGCTTCTACCATTCCCGATTCCCAGTCTCAGCCACCAACACCATGCGGCTTGATCCAACCCGTATAGATGCCCAAGGCAACCAGCAGAATCAGCGCCACTGACAGCGCGATACGCCGCGTCAACGCATTGACCGTCCGTTTGGTCTGGCCGCGATCGATCATCAGGTAATAGAGGCCGGCTCCAAGATTCCAGACGATGACGATCAAGAACGCGATCACCAACAGGGTCTTCAACGAATCATTCATGCGTGGCTCGTTCAGTGGGAAGGCAGTGCTATATCACCTGCTTGGCGGCAGCTTGTCATGACGCGACAGCACACGGCGATTTTTGGTTGGCTGTTGGCAGTGCTGGTGGCGGTGGTGTTCTGCGCCTTGGGCGGCTGGCAGCTGCAGCGCATGCACCAGAAAGAAGCCCTGCTGGCGCAATTGCCGCCCAGCCGCGACGCCGCGCTCAGCCTTGCCCAGGCAGCCGCCGCGCCGGACTCCCTGCATTGGGTGCGCGATCAGCTGCAGTTCCTGCCCGGTAGCGTGTTGCTGGACAACCAGCTGCGCGAGGGCCGCGCCGGCATCAAGGTCTATCAAGCTGCGCGCGCTGCCGATGGAGCCGTCGTGCTGGTCGATCTGGGCTGGCTGCCGCTGCCTGCCGACCGCAGCATGCCGACGATCAGCGCGCAGCAGGGCACGCAGGCACTGCAGGGGTTGTGGGCGCCTGCGCCAGCAACCGGTATCGCCTTGGGCCCTGCATTGACCGCAGCCACGCAGCCGCAGACTTGGCTGGCGACGCGGATGGATCTGCCTGCCATTGCCACGCGGCTCGGGCTGGGTGGTGCTGTGCTGGCGCCGAAGGTGCTGCGACTGGACCCCGCTTTACCGCTGGGTTATTCGCGTGATCTGGACCTGCTGCCCAATACCTTGCCGCCTTCGCGCCATCTTGGGTACGCGGTGCAGTGGTTCGCGATGGCCTTGGCGGTGTTGTTGATTGCGCTGGTGTTGCAGTTCAAGAAGCGGCGGAAGTCGAGGGGGAGGCCGTGAATGGGGAGTCGGGATTGGGGAATGGTTTCGAGCAGGGGCGAAGCCAAAGCCAAAGCCAAAGCCAAAGCCAAAGCCAAAGCACCCCTCCCCAACCCTCCCCTTGGCTACGCCAAAGGGAGGGGGCAGAAAGCGCCCCTCCCCAGCCCTCCCCTTGGCTACGCCAAAGGGAGGGGGCAGAGCGCTGCGCCCTCCCTTTGATCCTTGCCCCTGTCTTTGCCGTTGAATTTCCCCCTCCCTTTCACCGAAGGTGAAGGGGAGGGCCGGGGAGGGGTGCTTCAAGCCTTTGCTCTTGCCCCAGCTTCTGCTTCTGCGAATCCCCAATCCCGATTCTCCATTCCCGGCCTTGAACATGAACGCACTCACCCCCGACCAGCTCGCCACCCGCAACCGCGGTCGCCGGGTATTGCTGCTGATCTTCGCCATGTTCTTCGGCTCGATGGCGCTGGCCGGCATCCTGCGCTTCTCCGGTTGGACACCGCAGATCAACCGCCACCACGGCGAGCTGCTGCAGCCAGCGCTGGACCTGCGCAGCGAGCAGCTGTATCTGGCCAATGGCCAGGCCTACGAGTGGAACCCCGGCGAGCGCCACTGGCGCATCCTGCTGGCACCGCCGGCTGACTGTGCACCTGCCTGCGTCACTTTGTCGCAGCAATTGGACAAGGTGTGGCAGTTGTTCGGGCATAACGCGGATAATGTCGAGATATTGTGGCTGGGTACGCCGCCTGAGCAGGTGGCTGCGACGCCGGCACTGAAGGTGCTGCAGCCCCAGCCTGCGTTCCGGGGCAAGCTGCCGGGGGTTGATGACCCGGCCGGTATCCCGGTGTATGTGATTGATCCCAATGGCTTTGTGGTATTTCGCTATGCGCCGGGTTTTGAACCGGGTGGATTGCGGGCTGATCTATCCAAGCTGTTGAAACTGATGTGAGTTCCGTTCGATGAATGCCACTGCGCGTCCGGCGCTGTACCGCAATTTCCACCGATTGGCGTGGTTCGCACTGATCATGACGGCGAGCACGATCATGTTCGGCTCGTTCGTGCGCCTGTCCGATGCTGGCCTGAGCTGCCCCGATTGGCCCACCTGCTATGGCCGCGTGACCTGGCCGCAGACGCAGATGGAAGCTGCCCAACACGTGGCCAGCGAGATCCGTCCGCTGGAAACCCATAAGGCATGGCGCGAGCAGGTGCACCGTTTCCTGGCCGGTCTGCTCGGCGTCGAAGTGCTGACCCTGGCGTTGCTGGCGGCACGTCGGCGCAAGCGCGGCATCGCCCAGATCGTCACCGCCTCGGCGCTGGTGGCCTTGGCCATCCCCTTGTATATGCGCGGCGAACACGTCGCGGCGAGTGTGCTGGCCATTGGCGGTGAAGCGATCCTGCTGCTGGCAGCATTGCGCTGGTCCAACATCGATCTGGCGCGCGCTGCGGTGCTGACCTTGGCAGTGGTGATCTTCCAGGCCTTGCTCGGCATGTGGACGGTGACCTGGCTGCTCAAACCCATCGTGGTGATGGGCCACCTGCTCGGCGGCATGGCGATGTTCTCGCTGCTGGCATGGATGGCCTGGAGGGCGACCAACCTGCCGATCACCCTGGCCGAGGCACCGCGCCTGCGCTGGTGGCTGCGTGGCGCCGTTGCCCTGGTCGTGCTGCAGATCGCGCTTGGCGGCTGGGTCAGCGCCAACTATGCGGCGCTGGCCTGCGGCGGTGGCAGTGCCTCCCTGGACAACTTCCCGCGCTGTGTCAGCCAGTGGTGGCCGCAGCAGAACTACACGGAAGGCTTCACCCTGTGGCGCGGCATCGGTGTGGATTACGAAGGTGGCGTGCTCGATGGCGCCTCGCGTATCGCCATCCAGATGGCGCACCGGATGTTCGCGGTGCTGGTGGCCTTGTACCTGCTGGTGCTGTCGGTGCGTATGTTCCGCCTGCCGGGCATGCGTGGTTGGGCAAGCGCCGTGATCGTGCTGTTGCTGCTGCAGGTCACCCTGGGCGTGCTCAACGTCAAGCTGGCATTGCCGCTGGCCGTGGCGGTGATGCACAGCGGCGGTGCGGTTGCTCTGTTGTTTGTATTGGTCACGCTGCTGGCGCGGCTGCGCGCCCCGGAGTGAATGATGCGTACAACATGGCGTGATTACTGGGACCTGACCAAGCCGAAGGTGGTGGCACTGATTGTGTTCACCGCCCTGGTCGGCATGTGCCTGGCCATTCCGGGCCTGCCCACCACCGCACAGGTGGTGACTGGTCTGCTCGGCTTCCTCGGCATCTGGCTGTCGGCCTCGGCCGCAGCGGCGATCAACCAGCTGCTGGATGCGCGCATCGACGCGCAGATGGCGCGTACCTCGTGGCGGCCCCTGGTGGTCGGCAAGGTCTCGCCGCGGCAGGTGCTGGTGTTCGCCGGCGCGCTGACCGCGCTGTCGATGACCATCCTGGTGCTGTGGGTGAACGTGATCACCGCAGTGCTGACGTTTGCGTCGCTGATCGGCTATGCGGTGATCTACACCGTCTACCTGAAGCGGGCGACCTCGCAGAACATCGTCATTGGCGGTCTGGCTGGCGCGACGCCGCCGCTGCTGGGCTGGGCGGCGATCACCGGTATGCAGGGCAGCTCGGACTGGGCCTACGCTTCGTTGCTGGTGCTGATCATCTTCATTTGGACCCCGCCGCATTTCTGGGCGTTGGCGATCTTCCGCCGCGTCGACTACGCCAAGGCCGAGATCCCGATGTTGCCGGTGACCCACGGCGTGCCGCATACCCGCAAGCAGATCCTGGCGTACTCGGTGGTGCTGGCGGTGGTGACGCTGCTGCCGGTGGCCATTGACATGAGCGGCATGTTCTACCTGGGCGGGGCAACGGTGTTGAACATCGTGTTCCTCTGGTACGCATGGAAGATGCAGAACCCGCCGGACGAGATGTTCAACATGAAGATGTTCGGCTATTCCATCGTGTATCTGATGGCGCTGTTCGCCTTCCTGCTGGTCGACCACTGGCTGCTGCCCTGGTTGTGATCGAGCAATGAAAAGGCCGGCATTAGCCGGCCTTTTCATTTGTATGCCGCCATGCAGCTGTGCTCCCTCCCTTTGCCGCAGGCAAGGGGAGGGCTGGGGAGGGGTTAGCTTTGCTTTGCTTCATGTAGTGCCGAGCCATGCTCGGCAAAGGGCTTTACCAGTAAGGCCTCTGCCGAGCA